>JAGCWD010000014.1 GCA_017962025.1 Bacteroidales bacterium | reverse complement strand
TAAAGGAATTCAAGGGGACATTGATCATCGTCTCCCATGATCGTCATTTCCTTGACCGCCTTGTGGATCATCTGTTCATCTTCCAGGAGGATGGCACCATCAAGGACTTCGTCGGCAGCTACAGCCAGTACCGTGAGAGCCTGGCCTGCAGAGGGGTGGCTGGGGCTCCCTGCGCTTCACGCCCCAACCGGGTAAATGGTCGCCCCAACCGGTCGGGCAATGCTTCTCCCCAGCCCTTTGGCAGAGTCGAAGGGCCCCGCAAACTGACATATAAGGAGCAGAGGGAACTAGAACAATTGGAAAAGGATATCCAATCACTGACGGCTGAAAAAGCAAGCCTGGAGTCAAAACTAAACGGCGGCTTGACCGACCATGAAGAACTACAGCGGGTTTCCGCCCGCTTTTCAGAAGTCTCGGATCTTCTTGATGCTGCCGAGACACGCTGGCTCGAACTATCTATTTGAAAAATGCGTCCACTTCCTTGACTGCATGGGGAAGTGCGAAGACAACGACACGGTCGTAAGCTTCAATCCTTGTCGTTCCGACAGCTATGGCCGACTCGTTTCCGCGGATATACCCACCGATGACGGAATCCTTAGGGAATGACAGGTCCTTCAATGCACCCTTCGTGATGGCACTTCCGGGAGCGACAGTATATTCAAGGATCTCGGCATTCGTCCCGCTCATGTATTTCACCAGCCTGGCCTTTCCGCTCAAAGTGAATTTGAACAGCCTTCCGGCAGTGATAAGCTTCTTGTTGATCACAGAGTCAACGCCCATTTCTTCCGCAAGGTGGATGTACTCGATGTTCTCCACTTCGGCGATGGTCCTTTCCACTCCGAACTTCTTGGCCACCACACAGGCGAGTACGTTAGCCTCATCCTTTCCGGTCAGGGCCAGGAAGGCGTCATAGTCTTTTATTCCTTCCTCCACGAGGAGTTCGGAATTCCTTCCGTCACCGAGAACCACGATGACGTTGTCATCCAGTTTTTCAGAAAGGGTCATTGCCCTCTCCTTGTTCTTCTCTAGGATCTTTACCAGGCTGATCTTCTTGCTGAGCTGGGCGGCTGCCAACTCAGCTATCTTTGAACCGCCGAGGATCATCACCTTGTCAGTCTCGACAGTGTTCTTCCCCAGGAATTTCATCAGGAACTGCATGCCCTCACGAGTCGCGATTATGAACACGAGGTCATGGTAGAGGAGCTTGGTGTCGAATTTAGGCATTATGGTCTGTCCACCCCTTGAGATGGCGATCACCCTGAACTGAAGCTCGTCCCTTGTAGTAATGGCTGCGAATTCCGCAATCTTCATGTCCAGCAGGGGAGAGTCCTCCTCCAGCTTGAAGACCTCTACCTGAAGCCTTCCCCTTGCGAAGTCCATCGATTCCGAAGATGAATGCTTCAGGAAATCGAAGATCTCGTCTGCGGCGAGTCTTTCGGGATAGAACATCAATTCGATGCCCATCTGCTTGAAAATCAACTTGTTTTCAGCAGTCAGGAAGTCGTTGTCGTCAATTCTGGCCGTTACTTTTTTCGCCCCGAGGTTCTTAGCAAGAAGGGCGCTCACAATATTGATGTCCTGGGGAACGAAGGGCACAACGGAGATAAAGAGGTCCGCATTCTGAACTTCCGCCTCCCTCATGACATTGAGGGAGGAAGGAGGTCCTTCGACAGTGACGACATCAGCAATATCGGTGATGTTGCGGAGCCTCTGGGGATCGTCGTCAATCACCGTTATGTCATTTGCTTCCTTGCTGAGCATCTTGGCCAGATGGGAACCGATTTCCCCTGCACCCTGGATGACGATCTTCATATCTTTTTCCTTATGAATGCGAATATACCATTTCCTTTGGACATAGCCAAGGGTACTATCCATTTCGGGAACAGGACGGGTGCCTTTATCCCTTTGTGTGTGAGGATATAATCTTCGACTTCGGCAACATCCGTACCAGTGCGGAGTCTCTTGAATTCCCTATGGGCCTCGATAACGGACTTGAAATAACCGGCCTTGCCGGAAAAGAGATAAACGACGGCGGAAAGGCGGTCGAGCATGATCCTGGTCCGGATGGTACATGCGGCTTTCCTGACCGCCTTGGCGGCAGCTTTATGTGGCTCCATCTTTTTGACCAGTTCCAGTGAATATGTCTTCGCGAGGTTGTTGTCAAGCATCAGGAGGTCGTTCCGGAAATTAAGCTTGAGTTTCCAGGGGGAGTCATTTGGAAGGGTGCCTCCTCCGACATGGTAGATTACCGATTCAGGAACCACCCATATTTCCTTCCCCTCCAGTTGGAGTCTCCAGCAGAGGTCGATCTCTTCCATGTGAGCGAAAAACCTGTCGTCAAGGCCTCCCATGGATTCGAAGTCAGAAGCACGTACCATAAGGCAGGCTCCGGTTGCCCAGAAAACCTTGGCCGGAATGTCATACTGCCCTTCATCTTTCTCCAGTCTCTTCATTACCCTTCCACGGCAGAAAGGATAGCCTAACTTGTCGAGCAGGCCTCCTGCAGCTCCTGCATATTCGAAACTATCCTTCTCGAACCATGAGTGGAGTTTTGGAGCACACGCAGAACAATCAGGATGGGCATCCATCCATGAGACCAACGGGGCAAGCCATCCATCAGGGACTTCTATATCGGAATTGATCAGTACGAAATACTCGAGGTCCGAGGCCTCCGGCAATTCGCAGACTGCCTTGAAGGCCCTGTTGTAGCCTCCTGTGAAACCATAGTTGTCTTCCAGCCTTATCTGTCTGATCTCAGGAAACTTATCAGAAAGCAACTCCATGGAACCGTCAGTCGAAGCACTGTCTGCGACGATTACCTCAGTGGACGCATCCAAACTCTCGATAAGTCCCGGGAGGAACCTGTCGAGGAAATCCTTCGTGTTCCAGTTCAGAATGACGACTGCGGTTTTCATGTTTACAAAATTAAAAAAAAACGTTAAATATCATTATTTATGATTATCTTTGCGATGAAACTTATGCAATAACCAACAACTCTTTATGTCTCTTCCATAAGATATTCCGGAGTTAGTATTTCTATTCGATGGGCAGATTTTATCCACTCATTATTAAAACCTTTTAATCAATCAACGTATGTTAAACAAACATTCCTTGATCTTGACATTGATCCTGTTAGTGGTCACATCATTCGGTCTGTTTGCACAGAACCGTACGGTGACCGGTGTGGTCCGTGACTCCAATGGCCAGCCCCTCATGGGCGCCGGCGTTGTCGTCGACGGAACTACCAGGGGAACTGTTACAGATCTCAACGGAGCATTCAGCCTGTCTGTTCCGTCAGGTGCTGTTGTTCTCGACATCTCATCACTTGGTTATGTGACCAAGAAGGTCAACGTCCCTTCCTCACAGTCCCAGGTGAACGTTGTCCTCGAGGATGACGCCCTCTCACTTAACGAGACGGTCGTCGTAGGTTACGGTACCCAGAAGAAGGTCAACCTTACCGGTGCCGTAGAGCAGGTTACCAGTGATGTCTTCGAGGGCCGTGCCGTTACCAACGCCACCCAGATGCTGGAAGGTGCGGTGCCGAACCTTAACATCACCCTTGCCGACGGTAAGCCTGGCCGTACTGCTGACTTCAATGTCCGTGGTACCGGCTCGATCAACGGTGGCAGCGCACTGGTACTCATCGATGGTGTTGAGGGAGACCCCTCGATGCTGAACCCTAACGATATCGAGACAGTGTCCGTCCTTAAGGACGCTGCAGCCTCGGCTATCTATGGGGCCCGTGCCCCTTACGGAGTCGTCCTGATCACCACGAAGGAGGCCGTACAGGGCAAGCCCCAGATCAACTACACCGCCAATTTCTCGATCGAGACGCCTCAGAACAAGCCTGATGTCGTGACTGACGGTTACATCTGGGCCGAGCATTTCTATCAGGCCTATTCCTCCTACAATGAAGGTGCGAAGCCTTCCGGTATCAACAAGACCCAGCAGTTCTCTCTTGCCTGGCTTGAAGAGTACAAGAGGAGGCAAGACAGCGGTAACTTCGGAACCATCATCTCCGACGGATCTATGGGAACTACCAAGGGCCGTTATGTTTATTTCCCTGAGGAGGTAGACTATTTCAAGGCTCTCTACAAGGATTACGTTCCCAGCACCAACCATAACATCTCGATTTCCGGAAGCGAAGGCAAGTTCGACTATTATCTTTCCGGACGTTACCATCATTTTGACGGTCTCTTCAACAGCGACAAGCAGACGGACCGTTACAACTCCTATAACCTGAGGGCGAAGATGGGATACCAGGCCCTTCCATGGTTGAAGATCACCAACAACCTGGACTACGGTTTCAATAAGTACTACAACCCTATCACCTACTCTGAGGGATCCGGACTTATCTACCGTAACATCGCTGACGAAGGTCATCCGTCAGAACCGCTGCTCAACCCTGACGGCACACTTACTTACTCAGGTGTCTATTCTACAGCAGACCTTATCTATGGACAAAGCGGTATTACCACCGTTAACGAGGTCCTGAAGAACACGACCGGATTTGCCGCACAGTGGCTTAACAACACCCTCCGTCTGAAGGGAGACTTCACCTACAGGAAGACCACCTATGAGAGGACGAAGAAAGAGGCCCGTACTCCTTATGCCAAGTCCGTCGACGCTGACGGTAACAGTATCATCGAGTACATCAAGGACCCTGCCGGTAACAAATTCTCCGAGACCAACACTTGGAGGAGGTATCTTGCAACGAATATCTACTCCGAATACGAGAACACCTTCGGCAAGCACTATGTGAAGGGAATGGTAGGGTGGAACTACGAGACCAGCCAGAACAAGCAGGTTTACGCCGCGAACACCGACTTCCTGACTGCCGACATCGAGAACCTGAACCTTACGCTCGGAACCGACAATAAGGAGACGACTTCAAGTTGGTCAGCCTATCAGTTCGGTGGAGCCTTCTTCAGGTTCAACTATATCTTCGACGAGAGGTACCTGCTCGAATTCAACGGCCGTTACGATGGTTCTTCCAGGTTCCCTGCGCATCACCGCTGGGCCTTCTTCCCTTCGGTTTCCGCCGGTTGGAGGGTCTCGCAGGAGCCTTGGTGGAATGTGGATCCCGCCTTAATATCCAATCTCAAGATCCGCGGTTCCTATGGATCTCTGGGTAATGCCAATGGTCTTGGCAACTACCAGTACAAGCAGACATTGAGCGTTTCCACATCCAGCCGTCTCCTTGACGGCGTCAAGCAGCGCTATACAACTGCTCCCGGAGCACTTCCTGAAGATCTGACCTGGGAGACCGCCACCACCTACGACGTGGGTCTGGACGTGGGTTTCCTCAACAGCCGCCTTACCGTTACCGCAGACTCCTATCTGCGTAAGACTGTCAACATGATCGTCGCCGGACCTACCGTTCCTGACGTATTCGGTGCATCATCACCCAAGGGCAACTACGCAGACATGTCCACCATGGGATTTGAGGTGACAGTTGGATGGCACGACTCCTTCAACCTGGGAGGAAAGCCTTTTGACTACAGCATTAAGGGTACTCTGTCTGACTACTATTCCGTCATCGACAAGTATAACAATGCCAACAAGGAACTCGTCAACGCTGCCAACCAGTCCCTCGCCGGCAACTATTACGAGGGAATGAGGATGGGCGAACTCTGGGGCTTTACCTCCAATGGCCTATGGCAGACCCAGAGTGAAATCGATGCCGCTATGGTAAAGGCCAGGGATGCTGGTCAGAAGTACTACAACCCTCTGATGCAGACCTCCAAGTCTTACACCATCTATCCTGGTGACATCAAGTTCGAGGACCTCAACGGCAACGGCTACATCGACCGTGGCAAGAACCAGGTCGGCGATCCTGGTGACCGTAAGATCATCGGTAACGAGAATCCCCGTTTCATGTACAGTTTCAACCTTTCATTGGACTGGAACGGAATCTGGGCATCCGCGTTCTTCCAGGGCATCGGCAAGCAGGACTGGTTCCCTTCAAACGAGGCTTCGATGTTCTGGGGCCAGTACAACCGTCCCTACAACAACCTTCCGAAGTGGCATCTTGGAAACTACTGGACTGAGGACAACCCCAATGCCTACCTGCCTCGTTATACCGGTTACTACGCCCCGTTCTACAAGGGTACCAACAACGCGAGTACCCGTTACCTTCAGAGCGTAGCCTACTGCCGTCTGAAGAACGTCCAGCTCGGCTACAGGCTTCCAAAGAAGTGGGTAGAATCCATCAAGATGAAGGGCGTGAACGTCTACTTCTCCGGTGAGAACCTCTTCACATGGTCTCCTCTCTACAAGATTACCAAGGATGTCAACGTCTCCAACATCGGCGTTTCCGACCCCGACCTTACCACCGGTTCAGGAGATGCCTACAACTATCCTATGTTGAAGACCTACACGTTCGGTATCAACATAACCTTCTAAAAATGCAGGCATTATGAAAAAGATATTGACTTTTATTACTTTGGCATTAGCCGTCGGTGCAGTTTCGGTATCCTGCGATTACAACGAGGAACCGCAATCATCCGCATCGGTGGACATGATGTTCTCATCAGAAGGCGGTTTGAAGACCTACATGTATGGTTTCTATAACGCTCTTCCTAGCAGGACAGGAGTCTATGCGCTTGACTCGACTACTGACTACGGTCCGAAGAACTCTGTCGGTGGCGTGGAAGTCGGTGCATTCACTGACGAGTCCGAGACCAGCTGGTCCTGGAGCGACCTTAGGAACATCAACTTCTTCCTCGAGAAGAACGTTGACGAGAGGGTTTCCCAGAAGGTCCGTGACAACTATAATGGTATAGCTCGCCTTTTCAGGGCCTACTTCTATTTTGACAAATTGGTCAAGTACGGTCCCGTTCCGTGGATCGACTGGGTGTTCAACTCTGCCGAGGACGAGAGGCTCATGAACACTCAGGATACGCGCGACGTTATCATCCAGCACATTATCGAGGATCTTGATTTCGCGTACAACAACATTATCGAAAGCAAGGCGACCCTCAATTCATCGCTTGTTAACAAGTGGACTGCCATGGCGTTCAAGTCCAGGATCTGCCTTTTCGAGGCATCCTGGAGGAAGTACCATGCCAACGACCAGCTTGACATCGCGCGTACGGGTTGCACCCAGTACAGTGCGAATGACCTGTTCACCCTGGCCGCTGACGCCGCCAAGAAGGTGATGGATTCAGGAGTTTACGGCATCTACACCGGCACTCCTTACGCCAACGGCCGCGGCGCTTACCGTCAGTTGTTCATTGCTGACAACACAGTCACCCAGGAGGTCATCCTCGCCATCGTTGCTGACGAGACCCTCTGCATCGGCGAGCAGAACTGGTGGTACAACTCCTCGACTTACGGCCCCCACCTCGGTATGTCCCGCAAGTTCGCTAAAAGCTACCTGAATCTCGATGGTACCCCATACAACGAGAAGAATGCTGATGGAACCTTCAAGACCTTCAAGCAGGAGACCACCGGTCGTGATACCCGTCTGAATGAGACCATCCGCGCTTGGGATTACACCCGCAAGAACGCTCTCGGTGCTTTTGAACCGACTGCGGCCAACTTCACGGGTCACACCCTGAGTGGATATCAGGTGACCAAGTGGGTCATTGACGATGTCCTTTACGACGACCACAGCTCGAACGGTAACGATGAACCTCTGATCCGTTACGCGGAGATGCTTCTCAACTACGCTGAGGCGAAGGCCGAGCTCGGTACCCTTACCGATGGAGAATGGGCTCAGACTGTCGGAGTCCTCCGTAAGAGGGCCGGCATCACCGGAGGTACTTCCCAGACCGGAACCCTTACTGCGAAACCTACACAGGCGGAGCCTTACATAGCCAGCTACTATCCTGGCATAAGTGATCCTGTCCTTCTTGAGATCCGTCGTGAAAGGGCAATCGAGCTTGCTTACGAGGGACTTCGTATGAATGACCTGAAGCGTTGGGCATGCTGCAACCTCTGGGTTGATGATCCTTGGGAAGGTATCTTCGTACCTGCGTTGGATACACCTTTGGACATCAACGAGGATGGTGTCAACGATGTCTATTTCACTTATGGCGACATTCCTAGTGAGCACAAGGGCATCGGTGTGAAGGTCGGCAAGGGAAGTTCGAAGAACGATGTCAACCTGATTGCCCAGCCTGAAGGCGGTTACATCATGAAGTACATCAAGGAAAGGGATTGGCCTCAGCGTCAGTATCTCTATCCAATCCCCAAAACTGTTATGCAGAAGAATCCTAATCTGAAACAGAATCCGGGTTGGTAGTATTCCATGTTTTTTAGTAGAAGTTCCGTCAGGATGACTCCCGGCGGAACTTCTTTTTTTTATATATTTGTATATTGATTTCATCAAAGGTATATGGTCAGTCTATCCAGGTCCTTTTTGCCGATGATTGCAGCTTTTCTCCTTCTCGCCGCTTGCGGAAAGGAAAAGACTGATTATTCCGACTATCTGGATGAAATCGAGTTCGGAGAAGACTATGTTTCAAAAGTCCCTTCCAACGGATTCAAAGTGATGTCTTTCAATGTCCGTTATCAGAATTCGAGTGATAATTCATCTGGTAACGGCTGGGCCAAACGCCGCGAGGGCGTCTACGAAATGTTGAAAACGGAACGGCCCCTTCTGATGGGAGTGCAGGAGTGTCTTGCAGATCAGCGTCACGACATTGTTGTCAATGTTCCGATGTACGATGTCCGGGGAGTCGGCAGGGACGACGGGAAGGAAAAAGGCGAGATGATGGCCATTTTCTATTTAAAGGATTCGGTTACTGTAGTTAACTGGGGCACTTTCTGGCTGAGTGCAACGCCTGACATGGTTTCCAAAGGTTGGGATGCAGCATGCAACCGTACATGTACTTGGGCACACGTGCGCCACAATCGTCTCGGGAAGGAGTTCTTCTATTTCAACACCCACCTGGATCACAAGGGCCCCATCGCCCGCTCTGAGAGCATGAAATTGATAGTCAGCAAGATGAAGGAACTGAATCCAAACGGTCTTCCATGTGTGCTGACAGCTGATTTCAACTCGACCGAGGACAATGAGATATTCGATGAGCTGCACACCATCATGAAGAGTGCCAGGAAGACCGCTCCGGTTTCAGACAGTTATGCGACTTACAATGGTTTCGAGAGTCCTGTCAAGGGTAGCAGTTCGATAATCGACCATATCTTCTATAGCGGTACACTTCAAGTTATTGAATACAAGACGGTTCGGGATGCCTGGAAGAGCATCGACTACATTTCCGACCATTACCCTGTTTACGCTATTTTCACTTTCTAGACAGTCCAATAGTCTGCTACAACTGTGGTTCAAACTATAAAAAAATCGTTTGAGCTGTTCTACTTTTTTATTTTTTGACTATATTTGGGGGAACGAAAAGACTTAACAATACATTCCCCATTTCCCCAATTGTTTAGCCATAAACTAGCAGTTTTCGAAGGGTGATTGTATACAACCACTTTATCAAAACCTTTTAATCAATCAACGTATGTTAAACAAACATTCCTTGATCTTGACATTATTCCTGTCAGTGGTCACATCGTTCGGACTGTTTGCACAGAACCGTACGGTGACCGGTGTGGTCCGTGATTCCAACGGCGAGCCCCTCATGGGTGTCGGCGTTGTCGTCGACGGAACCACCAGGGGAACTGTCACAGATCTCAACGGAGCGTTCAGCCTGTCTGTTCCGTCAGGGGCTGTTGTCCTGGATGTATCTTCACTGGGTTATGTCAGCAAGAAGGTCAATGTCCCTTCCTCACAGTCCCAGATTGTAGTCATCCTCGATGATGATGCTCTCTCACTTAATGAGACCGTTGTCGTCGGTTACGGTACTCAGAAGAAAATCAACATGACAGGTGCTGTCGAGGCTGTCTCTGGAGAGGAACTCCAAGGACGTCAGTCTGCCAACCTAACCCAGATGCTTGTCGGAGCCATTCCGAACCTTAACATCACCCTTGCTGATGGTAAGCCTGGGCGTACTGCAGACTTCAATGTCCGTGGTACCGGCTCCATCAACGGTGGTAGCGCTCTCGTCCTCATTGACGGTGTTGAAGGAGATCCATCCATGGTCAACCCTGACGATATCGAGAGTATCTCAGTCCTTAAGGATGCCGCCTCTTCTGCTATCTATGGAGCCCGTGCCCCTTACGGAGTCGTCCTTATCACTACCAAGAATGCCGCTGCAGGTAAGGCAAAGGTTACCTATTCCGGTAACTTCGCGATGCAGAGGCCAGAGAACCTGCTTGACCTTGTGACTGATGGTTATGTCTGGGCAGAACACTTCTACAAAGCCTACAACGCCTATCAGCTTTCCAATCCTTCAGGTATCAACAAGACCCAGCAGTTCTCACTCGCCTGGCTTGAGGAGTACAAGCGTCGTCATGACACCGGCCAGTTCGGTCAGGTCATTTCAGACGGCTCTATCGGTACCAAGGGACGCTATGTCTACTATCCTGAGAATGTCGACTACTTCGATGAACTATACAAGGATTGGATTTTCTCCCAGAGCCAGAACCTCTCCATTTCTGGAACTGACGGAAAGTTCGACTACTACATGTCAGGCCGTTTCTATTCCTATGATGGATTATTCAACAGCAATGTCCAGACTGATAAGTACAAGAGCTTCAATACACGTTTCAAGGCTGGTTACCAGGTAACTCCTTGGTTGAAGATCATGGACAACATCGAAATGGCTTACAACAACTATTACAACCCCAGAACCTTCTCCGAGGGAACCGGTGAAGTCTGGAGGACTATTGCTGATGAGGGCCACCCTTCACAACCAATCTACAATGAGGATGGCACCATAACATATTCCGGTGTCTACAATGTCGGTGACCTCCTTCACGGAAAGAGCGGTATGACCACCATCAACGAGGTTGTTCGCAACACGGCCTCGTTCACGGCTAAGTTCTTCGAGAACAAGCTGCGCTTCAACGGTGATTTCACTTACAAGAAGACCACCTATGACCGAAATCTCCGTCAGATCCGTACACCCTATTCCAAGGGTGTTGACTCCAACGGTGACCCCCTCCTCGAGACTATTGCATCTGCCCCTCAGACGAGGATGTATGAATATCCACGAAACACACGCTACATTGCCACCAACTTCTACGGTGAGTACGAGAATACTTTTGCCGAGAAGCACTACTTCAAGGCTATGGCTGGATGGAACTACGAACAGAGCCAGAACAAGAGGATAGAGGTTTCCAACACCGACCTCCTGACTAATGACGTGGAGAACATCAACCTTGCTTTTGGAACAGATTCCAAGGCCATCAGTTCTTCTTGGTCAGCCTATAAGTTCGGAGGTTTCTTCGGAAGGTTGAATTACGTCTTCGACAACCGTTATCTCCTCGAGATCAACGGCCGCTATGATGTTTCATCCCGTTTCCCTGCGAATCACCGCTGGGCATTCTTCCCTTCAATCTCCGTGGGTTGGAGAGTTACTGAAGAACCTTGGTGGAATGTGAACCCTTCAGCTATCTCTCAGTTGAAGTTCCGTGCTTCCTATGGTTCCCTTGGTAATGCAAACGGACTTGGGAACTATCAGTACAAGCAGACTCTTGGCGTGTCCACTTCCAGTTACATACTTGATGGAATCAAGCAGAGATACCTTTCCTCTCCTTCTGCCCTTCCTGAAGACCTGACTTGGGAGACCGCAACCACCTACGATGCCGGAGTCGATTTCGGCTTCCTTAATGGTCGCCTTTCCGGATCATTTGACTATTATGTCCGTAAGACCGTCAACATGATCGTTGCAGGTCCTACCGTCCCGGATGTGTTCGGTGCTTCTTCTCCTAAAGGCAACTACGCAGACCTTTCCACCTACGGATTTGAAGCGAGTCTGACTTGGAAGGATAGTTTCGATCTCGGAGGCAAACCTTTCGGTTATAGCGTGAGGGCGACCCTCTCTGACTACTATTCTATCATCGATAAGTACAACAACCTCCAGAAGACGCTCTCCACCAACGGTAACCAGTCTTTGGCCGGAAACTATTATGAAGGTATGAGGATGGGTGAACTTTGGGGATTTACCTCCAATGGTCTCTGGCAGAGCCAGGCTGACATCGATGCTGCCGAGGCCAAGGCCAAGGCTGCCGGCCAGTCCTATTTCAACCCCCTGATCCGTGCTACCAAGGACTATCTGACCCGTCTTGGTGACACCAAGTACGAGGACCTCAACGGCAACGGATACATCGACCGCGGCCATAACACCGTCGATGATCCGGGTGACCGTAAGATCATCGGAAACGAGGATCCTCGCTACATGTACAGCTTCACGATCAACCTCGACTGGAACAACATCTGGGTTACCGCTTTCTTCCAGGGAGTCGGCAAACAGGACTGGTATCCTTCCAACGAGGCTTCTTCACTCTGGGGCCAGTACAACCGTCCATATGGTTACCTTCCCAAGTGGCACATCGGCAACTACTGGACAGAAGACAACACTGACGCCTACCTGCCACGCTACTCCGGTTACAACGACACGTTCTACAAGGGAACCTGGGCTGCCAACACCCGCTACCTGCAGAGTGTCGCCTACATCCGCCTGAAGAACCTCCAGGTTGGTTACAACCTTCCTAAGTCCATCACCAGTAAGATCAACGCCGAACAGATCGGAATCTTCTTCTCCGGCGAGAATGTCTGGACATGGTCTCCTCTGTACAAGCTCACCAGGGATGTCAACGTATCCAACATCGGAGCCTCCGATCCTGACCTCGGCACTGGCCAGGGCGATGCCTACAACTATCCGGTCATGAGCATCTTCTCACTTGGCCTGAACATTACCTTCTAAAAGATGAAAGCGATGAAAAAGAGTATATTCGCAATACTGGCAATAGGAGCATTGTTCGCAACCTCTTGTTCTTTCGACGAGGAACCGAAGTCCGATGCCAGCGTTAATATGGTTTTCAGTTCTGAAGGAGGCTTGAAGACTTATTCATATTCCTTCTATAATGTTCTCCCGACCTATGCTGATGCATCGCATCGTGATGCTACATTGGACTATGGCGTAAAGCAATCCATCAGTGGAATGGAGGTCGGTGCCTACACGATCAACTCCTCCACCAGCTGGTCATGGTCAGCACTGAGGAACATCAACTTCTTCCTGGAGAACAACGTCAATGAATCCGTTCCCGCGGCGGTACGAAACAATTACAGTGGAATTGCCCGCCTGTTCAGGGCCCGATTCTATTTTGACAAGCTTGTGACTTACGGACCTGTTCCGTGGATCGACAAGGTCTTCAACTCTCCCGAGGATGAGGATCTGTACAAGGGACAGGATACCCGCGACCTGATTATCGAGAAGATTATCGAGGACCTGGACTATGCTTACAACAACATCACGGTCGTTGGGGCTACCGATAACGCTTCTACAGTCAATAAATGGATAGCCATGGGCTTGAAGTCCCGTGTCTGCTTGTTCGAGGCTGCATGGAGAAAGTATCATGCCAATGATGCGCTCGATTTTGCCAAGACAGGTTGCACCAAGTATTCTCCGAATGACCTTTACACCCTTGCTGCAGCTGCGGCCAAGGAGGTAATTGACAAGGGTCCTTTCAAGCTTCACACAGGTACTGCGTATAAGGGAGCCGGCACCGGAGCCTATCGTGAGCTGTTCACTTCCATCAACACCCAGACGGATGAGGTCATGTTCGCAATTGTCTGCGATGCTGCAATCCAGCTCGGTGAGAACAACTGGTGGTGGAACTCTTCTACTTACGGTCCGCATCTCTGCATGTCCCGCAAGTTCGCGAAGACTTACCTCAACATCGACGGAACTCCGTACAACGAGTTCAATGCCGATGGCTCTTACAAGCAGTTCTTCGAGGAGACCAATGGACGTGACTATCGTATGAACATGACCCTGCGTGCCTATGACTACGAGCGTACGACCCCTTCCGGCAAGGCTCTGACACCCGCCAACTTCCAGGGCCATTCCTTGTCCGGCTATCAGGTCACCAAGTTTGTCATGGATGACATCAGCTATGATGATGCCCGTACCAATGACAACAATACCCCTCTGATGCGTTACGGAGAGATCCTGCTCAATTATGCCGAGGCAAAGGCAGAACTTGGTACTCTGACTGATGCAGATTGGGCACTGACTGTCGGGGCACTTCGCGCAAGGGCTGGAATCACCGGTGGAACCGACGAGACCGGAACCCTTACCACGAGACCGACTAAGGCCGAGCCTTACATTGCCAGCTATTATCCTAAGATGGCCTCCAATCCTACCTTGCTCGAGGTCCTTCGTGAAAGGGAGGTTGAACTTGCATTCGAAGGTTTCCGTCTTATCGACCTCAAGCGCTGGGCGATGATCAATCTCTGGACCGAAGATCCTTGGGAGGGAATATTCATCCCTGCGATCAATGCACCTGTCGATCTTAACGGTGACGGCAAACCCGATGCTTACTTCTATGATACTGACAAGATCGCAGATGAGACCTATGCTCCTATCCAGGTCTATGTCGGTACCGCCAAGAACAACTATCTCAATGTCAAGCCCGTCAGCGGTGGTTATTTCATCGTTTACTCAATGCCTGGCAGGGCATGGCCGGAGAGGCAGTATCTATATCCTATCCCTCAGGTCGTTCTCGATCTGTATTCTGACAAGAATCAGCTCAGGCAGAACCCGGGTTGGTAGTAGAACAGTTTATTACACAAACAGGCAGGGCAAAACACCCTGCCTGTTTTTATTGTCTCTTTTCCTTGCTATCTTTGTATATTACCAATAAATTGAACCATGTCCTTTAATCATCCCAAGAGATTCATCGCCTTTGCATCAGTTCTGTTCTGCTTCACTTATTCTTTTGCACAGGACATAAGAAGCCTTGCCTGGTCTTACGCTCCGTATCCGGATGTAGAGACGAGTTTTACCAAGGCTCCAGCCGGTTACAAGCCCGTCTACATATCGACCTTCCAGAGACACGGAAGCCGTTATCTGCTTTCCGATGACAGCTATTCTAAGCCACTGGAGATCCTTGAAACGGCTGAAAGGGGAGGGTACCTTACCCCCATGGGAAAGAATCTTCTTGAAGATGTAAGGAAGATAGCCTCAGACGCTATCGGTTTGTCAGGTATGCTGCTCCCTCGAGGTGGGCGTGAACACTATCACATTATGGCCAGGACCGTCTCACGCTATCCAGAAATCTTCTCCGGATCCGACTGCAGGATAGACGTGTATGCCTCGACCAGCCAGCGTTGCATCATGAGCATGGCCTACAGTCTTGACGCCATTACTGCGAGGAATCCCAAGGTTAGCTATGACCGTCATGTCGGGCCAAAAGTCCAGGCTGAGGTCTTCAACTCGTTCCCTGTCTCAGCAACTTCACGCGAGTATGGTAAGGACTATGATGAAAGGGTGCTGAATGAAGGAGCCAATGAGGCTTTGCTCGACAAGATATTCACATACGGTGAGGCTGGAAAGAATACTTTCATGACCCCTGACGACCGGAAACGCTTCACGAGGTATCTATGGGAGCTCGCAATCGACAATGCCCTCAACGACGAACTCGGTGTGGATCTCTATAAGTACTTCACCTACGATGACTTCTACGGTGTCTGGCGGGCGGTCAATTGGAAAGAGTATTTCATCATCGGTCCTTCGGAAGAGTTCGGGGAAATCGTTCGTGACGAAGCATCAACGACCCTCCGTCATATGATAGAACATGCGGACAAGGCCCTTTCAGATGGAAAGTACAGGGCTACATTGAGATATGGACATGACTCCCAGCTGGCTCCTCTGGCGGTGGAGATGGACATAGAGGGGAGCTGTTCTCCGGTCAGCGATCCCGACCATCCGGAACTCTCCTGGAACCTTACCAACACATGTCCCATGGGTGCCAACATCCAGATGGTGTTTTTCAGGAAGAAAGGTTCAAAGGATATCCTCGTGAAGGTACTCCTCAATGAGAACGAAGCCAGGATCGCGGGAGTGGACACTGACAGGTGGCCATTCTACCACTGGTCCGATCTCAGGGCACATTATGTCGATGCCCTTGAGAACCGTCCTTCATTCAGTAAGGGAGGCTGGCAGGTCGATGCTGTCCAGGACGGGATTGTTTACAAGCGTTACAGCGGAGTGGAGCCGGTTTCAGGAGTCAACCAGGTTATCTCAGTAGTGGACGTCGATCTCAACAATCCCCGTTACGAAGTGAAGTTCACCCTTGATGACAACAGGATATCAACCTCCGATGCATTCAAGAAGGCCGGTGCAGTTGCGACAGTCAATGCTACTTACGAGAGGGAGTCAGTCTTTATCAGGGTAGATGGGAAGACCTGTTACAATATCCCTAGCGACATCGTCCCCTTCGCAGGGGCGGTACCCCAGTGGAAGACCGACTGCTCGATAAGTACCGATGGCCGGAATGTACGGATTGAGTACACAGGGAAGGACAAGACTATCCCGGAAAAGAGGAAAGCCTACGAGAGCATCAGCTATCCGAACGTCTTTACCAGCGCTCCCATGCTGATAGACAACCATGTACCGGTAGGGAAGTATTTCGCCGCTACAAGCATGACCAGCGACCAGATCGATAAACTGTATCGTGAGGATCCCTTCAGGCACCAGGGTGTACGTCATCCCCGCACCGCAGTAGCTACAACGGATGACAATCACCTTATCCTTATAGTTGTGGATGGCCGCAGACCCGGGATAGCGGAGGGTATGAGCGCCTTCGAGCTGACCTCCTTCATTGAAAATCATTTCCATCCTGCACAGGCCATGAATATGGATGGAGGAGGCTCGAGTGCCATGTGCGTAAAGGGACATGGCGCGGAAGGAACCAATGTGGTCAATTATCCTTCGGCTTCAAGGACCTTCAAACACGACAATGAGCGTCGTGTCGTCACCCATATCCACATCATAGACAAAGCGGCTGAATAAAAGCCTTATTCAGCATCCTTGTGGCAGCAGTCGCTGTCTTCTTTATTGCAGCAGTCACCGTCGCCGTGATGGCCTTTTTCCTTGTGGCAACATTCGCTGTCACCGTGATGCTTGCAGGGGTGTCCCTTCTGGAGCTCCTTCTCGGTGGCATCCCTGACCTCAATGACCTTGCCGGTGAAATTGAGGGTTTTCCCTGCCATGGGATGGTTGAAATTCATCGTGACGGTTTCATCGGTGACGTCATACACGATTCCATTGACCACCTGGCCGGCATCATTTACCATCGGAATCATCTTTCCGATCACCAGAAGGTCATCACGTACCTTTCCGTCCATCATGAACGCCTCCTTCGGAAGGCCGATCAACCTTGACTCATCGAAGGTTCCGTAGCCCTCTTCGGGAGTCAGGGTGAATTCGAATTCTTCTCCAGGCTCCTTCCCTTCGACTTCACTCTCGAATTTCGGGAGGAGCATTCCGGTTCCATGAATATATTCAAGAGGACGGTTCTCGTCTGCCTTGTCTGCAAGGGCACCGTCGACGATCAATTCATAGGTCAGGCTGACCACTTTGTTCTTTTCTGCTTTCATATTCTTTTTGTTGTTATTATGCACTGAAACTCACTTTTCCGAACGCTAAGGTAGGAATAAGTTTTGACTTGCAAGGTCGGGCGTCGTCACCTGCAGCCAGCAGGCTGTTCCATAGGGACAGAAGGTTTCCGGTTATCAGCATTTCCCTTACCGGATGTACTATCTTACCTTCCTTGAAGTAAAAACCCTCAATACCGAATGAGAAATCTCCCGTGGCTGAGTTGCTGTTCCCTCCGTTGAATCCGGTCACTAGGATTCCTTCACCTACCATTGACATGATTCCGTCACGGTCCATTCTGCCAGGCTTTGGGAGCCCAGGCGCAACGCAAGGTGATATAACGGGCCGGATAACATCTTCTATGGTGGGGGAGAGCCCCATCTTCCGGGACATGTAGGTGTTGATGAAATATTCCTTGACTACTCCGTCCTGAATGACCGGGGATTCGCCTGTGGCGACTCCTTCCGAATCGAACAGGCGGGAACCTGTCTGCCCGTTCGCATGCGGTATGTCAATGACATTCAGCCACTCCGGGAAAACCTTTTTACCGAGGGTGTCGAGCATGAACGAATTCTTCTGCTGAATGGCGAAACCTCCCAGGGCATTTGTGACAGGGGAGAGTAGCCTTGAGGAATTCTCGCTGTCAACTACCATTGTGTATTCCCCTCCGGGGATCTTCACGGGGCCGATCTGTGCCCTTGCCCTCTTGAGAGCCGTCTCCCCGCACGAACCTGACTTCAAGTCACAGAGCCTTGGGGATGAGTCCCACCAGTAGCCGCTGAACCGGTTGCCTTCCTTGTCCTGCACTGTCATTTCGACTCCGTATTCGAAGGAAGTCTCGGTGTGTCGGCATTTTAGCCCGTTGGAATCAATGACATAGGTGTCAAAGACGGAATCCGAGTACTCTCCCTCTTCCGAAATGAGGTCTTCACCTTCATGCTTTCTGAATATGGATGCGTCCATCGCTATCTCCAGTCTCCTGTCGGATGAAAGATCGGGGTAGGCTGGGTCGAAAAGACCCATTTCCCGCCCGGTCAAGGCTGTCTTGCATGTCCTTGCCGGATCGGGAAGGTCCCTGCAGGAGTCCTGGGCAAGCATCCTGACCATGGAGATGGATCTTCCCAGGAAGCTGTCCAATTCTTCTTCCACCAGCCTGTTTGTCGAAAAGCTTCCGAACCTTCCGTCCACGAAGAGGCAGATACTCATGGACCTGTCAAGGCAATGGCTGACCTTGTCAAGCTCACCGTTCAAAGTCCCGAACAGTTCCATAAGACTCTTGTTCATGGTCACGCGGGCCTTTTCGGCACCCATGGAGAGTGCCTTTTCCAGGCATTTTTCAGCCATGCGGAGTTCTTTCTCAAGCAATATTCCGTTGATTTCTTCCATCTCTATTCTCCTCCTAATGTCAAGTCCTTTATGAGCACTGTGGGTATTCCGCAAGAAACGGGGCAGCTCTGGCCCTTGCCGCAGGTCCAGGCGCCCTCATCCACTTTCAGGTCATTCGCAACTGCAGTTATGTCGGCAAGGGCCTGGGGACCGTTGCCAATTATGTTTATGTCCTTTACCGGCATCGTCAGCCTTCCGTCCTCGATAAGGAAGCCGCTCTTTACGAAGAAGGTGAAGTCACCTTCCCCGATCTGGACCTGGCCGTTGCTGAACTGGTCCACGTAGATTCCTTTTTTTACTGATGAAATCAGGCTCTCCCTGTCGGCGCTTCCGGAAAGCATGTAGGTGGCCCTCATCCTCGGAATCGGAGCGTAGCGGAAACTCTCCCTGCGGCCGTTGCCGGTAGGGGAGACTCCGAAATGGGTTGCACTGATCCTGTCGTGGAGATAGGACTCAAGAACTCCGTTCCTTACCATGAAGGTCTTCTGTCCGGGTACACCTTCATCATCGAAGTTAACTGCTCCCCGGTTTCCCTTAAGTGTGCCGTCATCGACTATCGAGATGTCATCGTTGCAGATTTTTTCACCTATCCTTCCGCTGAATATAGACTGCCCCTTACGGTTGAAATCTGCTTCGAAGGCATGACCCATAGCTTCGTGAAGGAGTATTCCGGAAGCTCCGGCACCCATCACCACAGGCATACGTCCGCCTTTCGGCCTTTTTGCTTCAAACCTTTCGTCGATGCCAGCCACTGCTTCAGAGGCAATCTCGTCGATCAGGCTGTCGGTGATCATCTCCGTGCCAGTCCTGAAGCTGCGGGACACTGTTTTGTTCTCTATCCTGCCGTCCTGGCTGAATACCACCGAAACAGCTATCGTACCCATGGGACGTGTGTCGAAGGTTAGTTCTCCGAGACTGTTGAACATGAGGATGTCGCTGACCTGGTTGGATAGGGATACAATGACCTTCACCACCCTCTGGTCACCGGCAGTAACTTTCTGCTGAAGCTTTTCCATGTATGGCACCAGAAGTTTCGCCTCATGAGTCCTCCAGTCGCCGTTGAATGGATAGAAGTCAGGAACCTGCATCTCAGGCCGGAGATGCCCTGTGCCACCGGCCGTACTCAGCCGCAGCGAAGCGAGGATGGACTCGGCCGGGGCAGCTGGGCACTCCGGCACTGAAGTGGAACTGGTTGCGATTTTAGAGGCAGCCTTGACAGCATCGGCCATGGACTTTTGGTCAGTACTTTCTGAGTAGGCATAACCTGTACGGTCACCCTTCAGGACCCTGATTCCGACCCCATAGTCAATGTGGAACCCGCCCGACGAGACAATCCCGTCCCTAAGGAGCATGTCCTGATAAGCAGTATTTTCGAAAAAGAGGTCGCAGTAGCTTCCTCCTCCGTGGATCCCTTCTGCCACAAGGCCGGTCATTTGATTGTCAGTGACCCGAAACAGGTCCAGATAGTATTGTTTGTCCTTAATCATCAATCCTTTTTGCTTAATTCCTTCAACTCTTTTTCGTACTCTTCATTCACTGACTTGATCCTTCCGAACAATTCCGTATCCCTTACTATCGTCCCGTTCTCAGAACTCTCAGCCACTACCGAGAGGGCTCCGCTTGAGTTGTCGTACAGGATCCAGTGGTTGCACAGCGGCATGAAATCCCTGAAAAGGTAGTGAAGCCCCATGTGGTAGCGCCTGCGTATGGTTTCCTCCTTGATATTATGTCCTCCTGCAGCCACCCTGGACCTGACTCTGAGTACTGCCAGGTCGGGTGAATTCAGCCAGAAATACAGGATGGTTACATAGTATCCCATCTTCTGTGCATCTTTTATCATCTTCAGAAGTGACCTTGTCGCGAGGGTGGTCTCTATGCAGAAATCGGACCTGCGCTCAAGCAGCCTTCTGGTCTTCATAAGCATATAGCGGCTTGCACCTACATAGGCTTTCTCCGGACTGAAGGGTGCGAGGCTTTTTGCAAACTCGTCAGAGTTCACAAACTCACTGCAACTCAACATTTCCGGGAGTACGGCATAGGAGGCCGTAGTCTTGCCGGAACCATTGCAGCCTGATATGATGAAGAGCCTGGGCATATATTATACAAAAATACTAAATTTGTAGGAAGACACACACGCCGCCATGAACAATTCCCGTACCGTAACATTGGGCGATGCTGTAAAGGAGTCCCGGCCCACCGCTTTCTCCACCCTGGTGAAGCCGGCTGGTTCAACCTGTAATCTTGACTGCACCTACTGCTATTACCTTGACAAGGCAGTGCAGTATGGCGGAAAGGAGGCTGTGATGAGTGACAGCCTTCTTAGGGAATATATCTGCCAGTATATCACGGCCAATGCCGTGGATGAAGTCAGCTTCTGCTGGCACGGTGGGGAACCTCTGCTTCTGGGACTGGATTTCTACCGCAGGGCGATAGCGTATCAGAAGGAGTACTCCAATGGAAAGAGAATTGTCAACACTATCCAGACCAATGCTACCCTGATCGATGAGAAGTGGTGCGAACTGTTTAGGAAGAATGGTTTCCTGGTCGGTGTTTCTCTGGATGGACCTCAGGACATTCATGACGGATTCCGACTGGACAAACAGGGGCATCCCACTTGGGAGAGGGTTATGGCTTCGGTCGACATGCTTAAGCGGTATGGGGTGGAGTTCAACACCCTCAGCGTGGTTAACTCCCGCTGTGAGGGAAGGGGCAAGGAAATATATTCATTCTTCAAATCGATAGGGAGTCATTTCATGCAGTTCCTTCCGGCTGTCGAGCATGTGGTTGACAGGGAGGATTTCCACAGACCGGTAATAGTTTCCCCGGACACGGAAGATGCGAGGCTTGCTCCTTGGAGCGTGAGTGCGAAGGGTTATGGAGAGTTCCTTATCGACATTTTCGATGATTGGGTAGTCAGTGATGTGGGGCGGTTTTTCGTCCAGATGTTCGATGCCACACTGGCCCAGTACTGTAACGCCCAGCCTGGGGTCTGCTCGATGTGCGAGACCTGTGGAGACTGCCTTGTAGTGGAGCACAACGGTGACGTTTATAACTGCGACCATTTCGTATATCCTGAATATCTGCTGGGCAACATCCTCGAAACCCCTTTGGTAGAAATCTACAACGATCCGAAGCGCTTTCGTTTCGGCGTTGCAAAACGGTCCAGCCTGCCACCTGAGTGCATGAAATGCCGTTTCTATTTCGCATGCAGGGGAGAGTGCCCGAAGCACCGTTTCGACAAGACTCCTTCAGGAGATGCAAGGAATTCCCTCTGTCTGGGACTCAAGGCCTATTTCCGGCACACCCAGCCATATTTCGAGAAGATGAGGGATCTGTTGTTGTTGAAGAAAGCGCCGGCAGGGGTGATGAACTGGGCGCGTAAAAGATTGTTGGAAGATGGAAGATAAAGTCAGAAAGTTACTCGTCGAGTGGGCTGAGACTTACAATGACCCTAAATATTTTGTAGAGGATCCGGTTGCGTTCCCGAGAAGGTTCTCGGAACTTGAAAAGGCAGGGAAGTGTTCGGTTAGGGACGTTGAGGTCGCTGCTGTTTTCTCTGCCCATTTCGCTTGGGGAAGGAGGGCTATGATAGTCAGGGACTGCGGAAGACTTTTCGATGAAATGTCATGGAAGCCCTATGACTATGTGATGAAGGGTAATTGGCGCTGCGACCCTTGCAGCATCCATCGGACCGTGAAATGGAGTGAG
The DNA here is from genome assembly GCA_017962025.1 of Bacteroidales bacterium. Lineage (GTDB taxonomy): Bacteria > Bacteroidota > Bacteroidia > Bacteroidales > UBA932 > Cryptobacteroides. The sequence goes on along the minus strand of JAGCWD010000014.1, from coordinate 5,892 downwards.
GTAGCCGCGATTTGCTCGCGGATCAAGGCTGTGTACGAGGAACTCCCAAGTCTTGAAAGCTTGGACCAGGACGAGATCCGTGTCAGGATTTATGGCCAGAAACCGGACGTGAAAGCTCCGAACAAGAAGATCAATATGATGCGCCGCTGGATGGTGCGCCGTGACGGTAAGGTTGACCTTGGCTTGTGGAAGGACACCGATCCGGCATCGCTTCTGATCCCGCTTGACGTTCATGTCTATGACGAGGCCGTCGCCCTCGGGCTTACCAGCCGCAAACAGAAGGACATCGTGACAGTAAAGGAAATCACCGGGGTTTTCGATGAAATCTTCCCCGGTGATCCCTGTAAGGGTGACTTTTCGCTTTTCGGCTATGGGGTCACCCATCCCAAACAATAGAATTCTAGGAATTGGTCACCCTTTCGAGCCATTTGACCATTCCGAACATAACTCCCATCGAGATTAAGCAAAGGCAAGCGAAGACTCCCCAGCACCATCCCAGAGGCATGATGTTGTACATCTTCGGGCCAAGGAAGAGGAAGAGATTGCCCACGGCGGTGGCACCCAGCCAGAGACCCTGACAGAGTCCCTGCATGCTCTTGGGAGCTACCTTGGACACGAAGGACAGTCCGAGAGGGGAGATGAAAAGCTCAGCTACGGTGAGGAAGAAATACATTACTATCAGTACCCATGGTCCAGCCTTGACTGCGGACTGGACGGCGGTGTCCTGTGCGAGGAAATCCTGGGCTGAAGGATAACCCATGTTGAAGGAGAAGAGTGACAGGAAAATGTATGCTATAGCGGCAATACCCATACCGTAGGCGATCTTCCTCGGAGTGGAAATCTGTTTGCCTTTCTTTCCCAGCCATCCGAAGAACCACATGATGAAAGGAGTCAGTACGATCACGAAGAACGGATTGACCGCCTGCCAGATTTCCGGAGCTATCTTACTGGTGTTAACGAAGTCACGGGCGAAGAATGAAAGTGACTGGCCGTTCTGGTGGAAAGAGAACCAGAAGAAGATGACTACGCCGAGGACGGCGAAAAGGGCGTACATCCTCTGCTTGATCTCCTTTGCCATGGCGAGTTTCTCTTCTTCAGTGTAGTCTGAGGAGACTGCGGTGGCTTTCTTTCCCGGAGTGGGGAACAGTTTTTTGGTGCAGAGGAATATCGTCAGGGAGATCAGCATGGCGATAACCGAGGCGATGAACGAAAAGTGGACTCCAGTGTTGAAGTAATCCAGATAATTGGAACAGAACTGGCCGATGGCTTCCGTATTGGAAGGGTCAAGTACCGCACCGGCATTGGCTGCCTCAGCCAAAAGGTTGTTAGAGACGGTGCCATCAGCAATGAAGTTATGGCAAAGCCTTGGAAGCTGTGCGTTGTACGAGACATTGTGCAGTCCGAGCCACCATTGCCTGATTATAGGTGCGACGAAGGGGGCTACAAGGCCTCCGATATTGATAAATACGTAGAAAATCTGGAAACCGGAATCACGCTGTCCCTGGGCCCATTTGAGCTTCTCGGGTCCTTCCTTGGCAGCCTCGGCCTCGAAGTCATCATAGAGTTGGCCTACGATGGCCTGGAGGTTGCCCTTGAACAGACCGTTACCGAAAGCGATCAGGAAGAGGGCGATGCAGGTGAAGGGAAGGAGCCAGATCTTGTTATTCGGTGTGGCGAAGATGGGAATTGAGAGGAGGATATAGCCTAAGGCCATTATGATCAATCCTTTCTGAATCGTTCCCTTGTAGTCGGACTTGCGGTCGGCGATGATGCCTCCGACAAGGCTCAGCACATAGATGCCACAATAGAAGAATGAGTAGATCAGACCGGCGCTCGTATCGGTAAGACCGAATTTCGAGCAGAGGAAAAGGGTCAGGACCGCATTCATGATGTAGTAGCCGAAACGTTCTCCCATGTTGCTGAGAGCGGCGGCTAGCAGTCCTTTCGGGTGGTTCTTGAACATGATAATAATTATTATGGTTTGATATCAAACGATTCACTAAAATACAAAAATGTCTCTAGTTCTCCAAATTTATGAGAATTGAAGCGGTTTTGCTATATTTGTAAGTTACGAACTGTAAAACGAGATGATGATCGGAACCATCATATTGCTGGGACTCATGCGGGCGTTTGCTGCTCTTCCGCTCAGGTTCCACTATGCTTGTGCCGGATTCTTCTCATGGTTGTTGAAAGATGTCCTTCATTATCGCAGGGATGTCGTAATGACAAACCTGTCCCGGTCTTTCCCTGATAAGAAATATAAGGAGCTGGAGGAAATTGAGAACCGTTTCTACAAGCATTTTGGGCGGATAGTCGCCGAGACCATATGGTTCGGAGGATGCAGGAATCCAGAAAGGTTGCGCAGGGAGCATCTCGTGGAGTATAAGAATATCGAAGTTTTCGAAAAAGCATATTCGGAGAGCAAAGGGGTAGTGGTCATGAACACACATTTCGGGAACTGGGAGTTGATGGGTGGATGCCTGAACTACGATTACCGTGAAGGTGCTGCCTTGCCAGAGGGTCTTGAACCCAATGACATCGTCTTTGTCCATAAACCGCTCAAGAACCCTGTGTGGAACGAAGTCATGAAGGAGAACCGTTGCGCTCCCGTGAAGAGGCTTGGCTACAATAGTTATGTCAGTTCAGACCAGATCCTACGTCATGCTCTGGAGAATCGGGACCGGAAGTTGATATTGAACCTTCCTACCGACCAGTGTCCTTACAGCATATCCAGATCTGACGAGACCGTTGCTTTCCTCCATCAGGAGACCAGGACAATGATAGGCGCCGCCTCAATAGCCCGTAAACTTGGTTACAGCGTTTTCTACATGTGCCTGAGGCCTGTCAGAGAAGGACTTTACGAGTGGGAGTTCACTGAAATCTGCAGGGATGCATCTGCCATGACCCAGCAGGAAATCATGTCCCGTTACTATGAGTTGTTGCAGAAAGATATAGAAGAGTATCCATGGGCCTACCTATGGACTCACAAAAGATGGAAATGATCGAATAAAATAGGAATGAAAATGAGAATCAATCGTACACTGACTATCATGCTTGCGGCCGCAGCTATGTTCCCGGCCGTCAAGTCAGCTGCGCAGGACCCGATGGGAACAGTGTCCTACGCTCTCCCTCAGACCACCATTACCCTCGAGGTGGAGGCGGTCAGGGAGAATTTCTATGCCGGTCCCTATGCCAAATTCGCACAGAAGTATCTAGGAGTTGATGCTCGCCAGGAAGATCAGCAGACCTGTACCCTCAGTGCAGTGAAGATGACCCCTGTCATTGAGGCAGACCAGAGCAACCGCTATTTCGTGACCCCTGACAAGAATTCGATGTCTTTCCTTTCCCTCACATCACAGGGACTCATTGCCGTCAATGACGGATCCTTCGGAAACGGGTCACAGTGGAGATTCGCTTCCCAGGCCGGAGCTGATTTCTCCGACAAGGGAGTCAGCTCGAACCTGACTTCCGAGGCGACCACATTGTTCCGTGGAGTTGACGGTAACAGGGTAGGAGTCCAGCAGAACATGGTGGTCCAGAAATCCCTTGAGCAGAGGGCACAGGAAGCAGCAGAGATGATTTTCGAGCTGCGGAAGAAGAGGGTCCAGATAGTGACCGGAGACACCGATGCCACCTACAGTGGCGAGGCTATGGGAGCAGCCCTATCAGAAATCGCTGCCCTCGAGAAGGAATATATGTCCATGTTCATCGGTTACAGTGATTTCCAGACCCAGAAGCTGAAGTGTGACGTGGTTCCCGAGAAGGACCGCAAATCCCAGACCTACGTAGCATTCAGGATTTCCGACACTGACGGCATCGTTTCTGCGGACAACGTGTCCGGCAAGCCCTATCTCATCGAGCTTACTCCCCAGCCTGTTTCTCCGGCTTCCGGAAGGGGAACCGCAGCCAAGGGGAATGTGGCAGTGTACAGGATCCCCGCCATCTGCTCGGTCAAGCTCACTGACGGAGTCAATCCCATCCTCCAGGACAGGGTGGCCGTCTATCAGCTCGGTGTAGAGAGTTATTTCCCGCTATCATCCAAATAAACAATAAATAACACTATGACAATCAAAGATTTGCAGCCAAAGGCCGTTTGGGAGAATTTCTATGGCCTGACAAGGGTTCCCCGTCCATCCAAGCACGAAGGAAAAGACCAGGAATACCTACTCAACTGGGGAAAGGAGCATGGAGTGGACGTCAAGCGTGACGACACGGGCAATATCATATTCACCGCACCTGCCACTCCAGGATTTGAAAACCGCAAGGGAGTCATCATGCAGGCACACATGGACATGGTCCCGCAGAAGACTGCTGACACAAAGCACGATTTCCTGACCGATCCCATCGAGACCGAAATAGATGGTGAGTGGGTTACCGCCAAGGGTACAACCCTCGGTGCCGACAACGGAATAGGTATTTCTCTTGCACTCTCTGTCCTTCAGGACAAGACTTTGAAACACGGACCTCTCGAGGCCCTCATCACCTATGACGAAGAGACAGGAATGACCGGAGCCAATGCCCTCAAGCCCGGCATCCTGAAGGGTGACATCCTCCTGAACCTCGACTCGGAGGAAGAAGGTGAGCTCTGTGTGGGCTGCGCCGGAGGACTTGATGCATCCGCAACCTTCAAGTATCGCACTTATAAGACTCCAGCTGCCCAGAAGGCTCTGCGCCTTAGCGTAAAAGGCCTTCAGGGAGGTCATTCCGGAATGGATATAAGCCTTTACCGTGCGAATGCCAACAAGGTTATGGCCCGTATCCTCTATCCTTTGATTGAAACCAAGGGTGCCAGAGTGGCCTCCTTCACCGGAGGTTCCCTCCGCAACGCTATTCCTTTCGAGGCAGTTGCTGATGTAATAATTCCAGAGGAGGAGTTCAAGCCTGCACGTGTACTTATAGACAAGGTCTTTGCTGAGGTTAAGGCAGAGTTCATCGATTCCGATCCCGGAGCCGTCCTCTACATCGATGAGATTCCTGTTCCCGGGAAGTTCATCCAGTCTTCAGTGATGAGCCGCGCAATCAAGGCCATCATAGCCTGCCCTTCCAACGTGATCAGGATGAGCCAGAGCATGCCTGGTTTGACTGAAACCTCCATCAACCTGGCAATCGTCCGCACCGAAAAAGGCCGCATTACAGTCCACAGCCTGATGCGCAGCGCCGTTGACTCCGCCAAGGAAGACCTGGCCGTACGCGTTGGCTGTATCTTTGAACTCGCAGGTGCCGACAGCATCGAGTTCATGGGCGGCTACAGCGGTTGGACGCCGAAGCTTGACACTCCGATGAACAAGGTGATGATGGAGCAGTTCAAGAAGGTTTATGGACGCGATATGAAGATCATGGCTACCCACGGCGGTCTTGAGTGTGCCATTATGGGTGCCAAGTACCCGAATTGGGAGATGGTCTCTGTCGGACCGACCATCAAGTATCCTCATTCCCCGGACGAGAGAGTCAACATTGCCTCGGTCGAGCGGACATGGGAGTATCTGAAGGCTGTTCTTGAGGCTGTTCCCGAGAAGTAACATAACTTCAGGCACTTCGTGAAGAAACTTTTGCGAAGTCCGGAAAAATGACTATATTTGCAGTCCTTTTGGGTTGGCATACGTTCCCAGAAGGACTGTATTTTATTTATTATCAAAAAATTACATCAAATGTTAAAACAGTACGAGACCGTTTTCATCGCTACTCCCGTTTTGTCTGAACAACAGATGAAGGAAGCGGTTGCAAAGTACACCAAGCTCATTACCGACAACGGTGGTGAAGTTGTGTACGAAGAGGACTGGGGACTCCGTCAGTTGGCTTATCCGATCCAGCACAAGACCTCCGGCTTCTATTATCTTATCCAGTTCCAGGCTGATCCCTCTTTCGTTGAGGTCCTCGAGACCCAGTATTTCC
>JAGCWD010000013.1 GCA_017962025.1 Bacteroidales bacterium | reverse complement strand
GATTTCGGGTGTTTTCACGGTACTCTGCCCCGGCGGGACGGAAGGCGTCAGGGCCGGGGAAGGGAGGAACCTTATCGGTCCTCTTGCTAATGACGGAACTAATTGTTATCTTTGTGATTGAAGGATGCAGACGTAATCTGAGCGGGGCATCCGGACAGACGGCTCTTTGATTTGATAAATCTGATTCTTGTCCCGTTTTTGTCCCTTCATCATTGGGGGCAAACGGAACGGAGCGATGTAAGAAATTGATCTACATCTTATTCCCTGCCACCCCTCTTCTTTTCTGGCGGGAATCGAAAAGATAAGAAAAAAGCGTTTCTCACAACAAGCATTGTATCAATAAGATACAGAAAATGCATAGGCCAATAGTCTATGCATTTTCACAAGAGATTATGTTTCAACCGCTTACAAACTACTTCTTCTGGATAGCCTGGCCGATGAAGTAGCAGCAGGCAGCCACAGCCATTCCGTTGATCGAAGGGATTCCCCAATTGACCAGGTTGGCAACGACTGCACCGAGAATGACACCTATGACGGCAGCCCAGTTGACCTGGAACTTGGGAGTATCGTCGTCCTGGTATTCCTTCCTGTGAGAGAAATAGCTGCATATCAGGATGATACCGACCGGAGGAAGAGTGCAGTTGAGTATGTTGAGCCAGTCGCAGAAGTTCCAATAGAGCCACACGGCGGCAAGGGTTCCGATAAGTCCTCCGAGAAGAACCATAGTCTTCTTCGACAAGCCGAAGATGTTGGAAAGTCCCAAGCCGGAGGTGTAGAGGGCATTGTCATTGGTTGTCCAGATGTTGAGGCCGAGCACCAGGATGGCGATGTAGAACAGGTTGAGGTTCAGCATGACCTCGAAGATGTCGTTTCCACCGACATAGATGCTGGAGACAGCTCCGAAGAAGAACATCAGGGAGTTTCCGATAAAGAAGGCAATGACCGTGACTATGAGGCCCACCTTAGGTGTCTTGGCGAACCTCGCGAAGTTCGGTGTCGCCGTACCTCCTGACACGAAACTACCTATTACCAGACCGGCACCGGCGATGATTCCGAGGTCCTTGGTACCCTTTGCGAATTGCTCCACAAGGGTAGCGTCTCCACGCTGTACAGCCATGATCATGGCCACAGTACCGAGGATTGCAACTGCAGGGACAGCGATGTAGCTGATGATGGTAAGGCTCTTGATTCCGTAGTAAGCACTGGCAGTCATAAGGATACCGGCGATGAGCACCAGGAGATAACCCTGCCAGGGCATGTGGTCAGGAGTTACATCAAGGCCCATGATCTCCTTGGCGACCGGAATTGCGAACATGGCGAGGCCTACACCAAACCAACCGATCTGGGTAAAGCTGATCATGGCACTGGGGAGATAGCTGCCCTTTTCACCGAAACTGCGGCGGGCAAGCATATCTAAAGTCAGGCCGCTCTCAGCACCTATCCAACCGAGAGTACCGGTGTAGCCACCAAGGATCAAGCCTCCGAGGAGGAGCGCCCAGATGAAGCCCTTGAGATCCAAGCCGGCTGCCAGGTTCTGGCCAGCCCACATGGATGCGGAGAAGAAGGTGAAGCCAAGCATCACCATGAACATGCTGAGGGTGCTCTTGCGACCCGCTGCGTCGACCCTTTTGTTTGTGTAGTCGACATCGATCTTTTGGTTTTGTTTACTCATATCCCTTGAGAGTTTGTTTGATCTGTTCCAGTCTTGTTGTAGCAACGTCCTTAAGGGTCAGGGTCCTGGCCTTGGCAAGGAAGACCCTTTCGTCGCTGTAAAGGACACTCTGGTCGCCCAGGTCGGTGAAATGGGTGACCGTCAGCCAGTCCTCGTAGGAAATGGGAGCCTCATAACCCAGACGTTCCTGGGTCAGGTCCATAATGTCCACCCTGGAGGAAGCCTCCAGCACTCCTTCCCAATATTCAATGACCTCGTGGTAATGGTCCGGAATCTCGTACCTTCTTGCCCCTCCGTCATAGATTATGCACTTCTCGTACAATGAATATGAGTGCGCGACCACATATTCACGGAACTCAGGGCTGATGATGCCGTCGCCCCAATAGAAATCGATGTCCGGGACCTGGAAGCCTAGGACTCCCCTGTCCTGATAGACATTGAATATCCCTTCGTAGAAGAAGCAGGTGAATCCCTCAAAACCAGGAGAGAAGCTCCTGACCTTGTCCGTCAGGTCCTCGAGCAGGTCGATGGCATTTGATCCACCGATGGTGAAGAATACAATTCTCTTGAAACTGCCGCCATGGTCACGGAACCATTCGATCACATGGTCCATACACATCCTCAAAGTGGCTCCTGAGGCGATGATATCTCCCACTATCATGACGCAGTCCCTGCAGGTGCGGACCTTCTGGTAACGGACATCAAGTCCCTTAATTATATCGTCCTCTATGATACGTTCACAGGAGAGGAAATCCATGTTTGTCACCCTCAGGCCGGCACGGAAGGCACACTCCTCGATGGGATAGTTCAGGCCGCCGCGAAGGATCGTGAGTATGTTCACATCGGCATCCAGCCCGTTATCCACCAGATACTGCATCCCCTGCCTTGTAGCGGGAACCATGCTCTGGTAAGATCCAAAACCTACTACTTCAGGAGAAGCCATTAGTCGGCGCGTACCGTCGCCGCTGACAATCAGGTACTCATTCTTGAGCCCTTCCTGCCTAAGCTTGTACACACTTTGATGCCCGGTCTTGAGAAGGACCGCATCATCGAGATTATGTTTCATTGGTGATTCCGATTAGTCCTAACCGGGATACAAATTTATATAAATAAACCTTTAGTCAGAATAATTCGTCCAAGAGGTTACCAACATAGTTATCAACCGTTCCGGCTTGTCTGACAGCGCTTTGCGACATTTGGACATTTTTTGTATATTAGCATGTTGTAAACTGTTTGGACAATGGCAATAACCATCAAGGAAGTATCTGACAAACAAGGTCTTAAACAATTCGTCAGGTTTCCGAATGAACTATATGCCGGGAACAGGTACTATGTTCCACAAATAGAATCGATGGAGATCGATACCCTGTCGCCAAAGAAGAACAGGGCATTTGAAGTCTGCGAAGGTAAATACTGGCTTGCCATTGACGACAACGGCAAAGTGGTAGGCAGGATCGCTGGGATCATCAACCACCAGTACAACAAGAAGGTTGGCCAAAGGATCTGCCGGTTCGGATGGATTGATTTCATTGAATCCCAGGAAGTGGTTAGCGCCCTCATGGACGCGGTTGAGGAATATGCCCGGACCAAGTGCATGGACGTAATCGAGGGCCCGGTGGGATTCCTTGAATTTGACATCTCCGGCGTTCTGGTGGAAGGATTCGACCAGATTCCCACCGCATACGGAAAGTACAACCATCCTTACTATGAACCCTTGATCCTGAAGGAAGGCTTCGTCAAGGAGACCGACTTCGTAGAATACAGGATAACGGTTCCTGACAATATCGACCGTTACGTCAAGTTCGCGGAGATGGTTGCCCAACGGAATGAACTCCATGAAGGGGAATACAGGAACAAAAGGGAGCTTCTGAAGAAATATGTTGACGGTATCTTTTCTGTCCTGAACTCTTGCTACTCCAAACTCCATGGTTTTTCCGAGCTCTCCCCTGCACAGTGCGAGGACCTCAAGAACCAGTTCATCTCAAACCTGAACCTCGACTTTATCTCCGTCATAGTGGACAAGAATGACAAGGTAGTCGGTTTCGGAATAACATTGCCATCCCTCTCCCTTGCCCTTCAGAAAGCCAAGGGACACATGTTCCCTTTCGGTTTCATCCACATCCTCCGCGCACTTAGGAAAAACGACACCATCGATGCCCTTCTGATCGCCATCCTGGAAGAGTACCAGGACAAGGGTGTCAACGCCATGATAATCTCCAAGATTGGCCAGGGAATGCACAAGAACGGAATAAAATACGTTGAAAGCACCCGCGAGCTTGAAGATAACCACAATGTCCAAAACCTCTGGGGAAGGTTCGAACATCATCTCCACAAGAGGGCGAGGATCTACATTAAACACATCTGATCAATCAACTGACCCGAATCTATGGAAGACAAGAAAGCAGTAAGGATCCAGACTTCAATCCTGAACAATGCAGAGAAGAAAGCCCTTGTCTGGCTGGCTAAACGGCAGCCTCGATGGGTTGTCTCAGACCTCCTCACAGTAGTTGGTATCCTGGGCGCAGCAATGATCGCCGCAGGATTCCTGCTGTCCAACCACAACATTCATTGGCTCTGGCTGAGCATTGCCGGTTTCTTCGTCAACTGGTATGGCGATTCGCTCGATGGAACCATCGCAAGGGTACGCAACACCCAGAGGCCTATCTACGGCTATTACCTTGACCACACTGTCGATATCATCAATGAAGCGCTGATGTTCATCGGCATAGGCTTGTCCTACCTTATGAGACTGGACATCGCCCTCTTGCTGTTCATCCTCTACCTTTGCCTCACACTCAATGTAAGCATCAACGCCCATCTCAAGAGCGAGTTCAAGCTGACCTACGGAAAGATGGGACCCACCGAGTTCAGGGTTATCGCCTGCATCCTGATCCTAGTGTTGATGTACGTCAATCCTATTCGGGAATTCTACCTGACACTGCACATCGGCAGCAGGGCAATAGGAATGACCAGCCTTGATATAGCTGGAATTGTCATTTTAATTGTCCTGGCCGTTATCTACATCAATACGGTCATCACTGCCGCAAAGGGGTATTCCAAAATGGATCCCCTTCCAAAGCAAGAGGACTGACCATGCCCCTGCTCCCAGTCAGCGAGTTGGAAGGTCTCTCCCCTATCTTCAGGGGAAGGTTAGGTAATGCATTTGCCTCTTTTCTCCGGAAAACACTATCTGTCGAGACCCTTTCAGACCTCAATGACAGGATCAGCGACCAGCAGGGCGCCGACTTTGCCGGCGCCCTGCTGGAAGAATTGGGAATAGATTTCCAGATCGGAGGTTCGGAAAGACTGTCCAGCCTTCCGGACGGACCATTTATCACAGTCAGCAATCACCCCTACGGAAGTCTAGACGGGATCATATTGGTAGATCTCATCGGACATCAGAGAAGCGATTTCAAGGTTATGGTCACTGAGTTCCTGAACAGGATCGAATCTTTGCAACCATCGTGGATCGTGGTAAATCCAAAGACTGATTTACAGACGGAAGTGACCGGGAAGAACATCAAGGGTGTCCGTGAAGTGCTGTTCAGGCTTAAAGATGGTCATCCTGTTGGTTTCTTCCCTTCCGGAGCAGTGTCAGACCTCCATCTGAAAGATTTCAGCATCCGGGACCGTGAATGGCAGGAACCTGTCCTGAGACTAATCCAGAAAGCAAAGGTGCCGATAGTACCGATCCGGTTCTTCGACCATAATTCGATGTGGTTCTACTTCCTGGGATTGATAGACTGGAAGATCCGCACCCTGCGCCTTCCTGGCGAGGTGGTGAACAAGAAGGGAAGGAGGATAAGGGTCGGCATCGGTGAGACTATCCCTGTCGAGGAACAACTCACACACACAGATGCTAAAGATTTCGGACTCTGGCTGAGGGATAAAGTCTATGGCATGCCACTTCCCCAAAGGCTTGAGAATTACCTGGATTACACCACAAGAACGAGAGATTAATTATTGATTTTTCATTGTTCTTGAGTTAAAAGTGTTATATTTGCAATCCACAATGGGGTATTAGCTCAGCTGGTAGAGCGCCAGGTTCGCAATCTGGAGGTCAGGAGTTCGATCCTCCTATGCTCCACAGGAACATGAAAAGATCCATCACCTTATGCCTGACAGTTATGGGAATAATGTCGGCATTGATTTCCTGCAAGAATAACAACCCTGAGAATGTCGCCGCCCTCGTAACTACCGGAGGCGAGCCTGCCGGCCTTGTCATCACCTACAAGGGCGAAATAGACAAGTCCTCCGTCAACCTTGACACCTACGAGGTCAAGGGACATACCGCTTCCTTGGTCTTTGTCTCAAAGACCAACCCTTTCATGGAGAAAGGCGGTCAGGAAGGATTATCTTTCGCAGTTATCCTTTTGAAGGAGGAGGAAGGCAACTCTGTCAATGCAGTCTCCAAGGTTGAGATTATCCCTACCGTGCCGAACATTTCTGTCCGGCAGGTCAAGGATATCAAAACTGTCAAAGGCAAGACCGTTCCTGCATGGAACGGTGATTTCAAGGCCACTGAAACCTTCCCTATTGGCGGGGGTCTTCGTAAGTAAATTTCCCTACAACATCCCTGTAGTCTCCGGTGTCGATGCCTCCGGAATAATTCTTCATGTAGCGGTTGACAGACAGTGCCTGGCCATTAGAATCAAAGAGCTTCAATTCAACGATAACAGGGCCATCAGGAACGTCTGAAATATCGATTGCGCTCTCCCTTGATCCTTCTGCGAGTAATTCAACATCAGCTTCCTTCTTGTAAGTTTCCTTACCGTCAGGTGAGGTAAGGGTAATCACGGTCTTGAGATCCTTGAGATCACCTACACCGTAATTGACGACCTGAACTGATTTTAAGACAGGATTGATCTGGACATGGACAGGCTCACACGCAGTCTGCACGCCATAGTAGGCAGCGGTCTTGTCGAACCAATAGTCATAAGTCTGCCAGGCAAGGCTGGGCCAGCAACTGTGGGACATCCAGATCAGCAGCCCTTTACCACCCGCATTATTGGCTTCGTACATGGCCCGGTAGCCATCGTAGTTGATGTACTGGGCATATTCGGCGAACGTCTCACCAGAGGACATGGCCTGTTCTCCAAAACGGCGGATTACCATCCCGACAAAAGCAGTGTCTCCCTGGGCACCGGTACGGGTGAAATCATGCTGTCCCCATACATCGTTGGAAGGCCAGATGTGTTCGGCCGTCATGGTCTTTAGCAAGCTGGGATAGTTCATAATTGCCGGCATTCCCCTCTCGGAATGGAACTTACGGGCAGGCATCCCGAAATAGGAATCAGGTTCCACAGCACGATATGGGCCGTGACCTGACACTCCGTCTGCAGCTGAATTAGGAATATAGACTATGTCTCCATGGAGAGATGCGACCAGTTTCTTCAGCCTTGCATCCAAAGTTGCGGGAGGATAACCTTCATTACGGCCGCAATAGAGTCCGATAGAAGGATGGCGGCGGATTCTGGAAACGAAGTCCTCGGCATTGTCAGCAAACAGGTCCTCATCGTCCGGGTCGGGACCGTCAGCAGGATTGGCAAGCCAGAAATCCTGCCAGACGACTATTCCATACTTGTCACAAGCATCGAAGAACTCGTCATCTCCGGTCTGTCCAACCCAGTTTCGGATCATATTGAGATTCATTTCCTTGTGGAGACGGGCAGCGGTGTCATATTCATCCGCACCGTAGCGCAGGTTGAACTCGCTGAATCCCCAGTTGCCTCCCTTCGGAAGGAAACGGTGGCCATTGATGTACATCTTAAGGTCAGACATGGCATCGGCGTAGGTAAATTCCCTGACTCCGGCAAGATAGAAGAGATCATGCCTGCTGTCCTGGGGACCCGGAGCCTGTCCAGCGGTAATGAATTTGTAAGTTGCAGGATGTAGGATCTGATTACCATAGCCATTTGGCCACCAGAGCGCAATCCTCTGGTTCCTCAGCTGAGGGAAATCGGAAGGTTTGAACACTACAGTCCTTGTCTCACCGGCTCCGAGGGACAGGGGCTTGCGGAAGGATATCGACTCTATAGTTCCTTCGAGTTCTCCATCTATACGGTTACCAGACAGGTTTGTAACTTCCACGGACATCGTCATCGAAGCCAGGGTGTCGTTGGCAGCCAGTCTGGTCTGTACCAAGGGGTTACGCAGGATAACATCATCTACAAAATCAAGATGGACATCATTCCAGATGCCAGTTTCGCGTCCACGGACAGTAGGGATCCAGTCCCAGCCAACCGTAGCATGGAAGGTTGGATTGTCAGCTCCCAACTGACCTCCGTTAAAGTCAGGACTCTCCTCATTCTTCTCCTTTACAGCACCGAAATGGGCCGGCTTTATGACGTGTACAGCTATGCAATTGTCTTCCTTGAGGATGTCAGTCACATCAAAACTCTTCTGAATGAAAGCTCCTTCAATCTCCCCAAGCCTCTTTCCATTCATGAAGACTTCCGCTTTCCAGTTGATTCCATCGAAGGTCAGGAGGGTACGGTTCTTACCCTTGTCGGCTTCCTTTACAGAAGTCTCCCACCTGTACCAGAAATCGCTGTTGAAATAGGATTCAGAAATCTGGTTGTTATTGTCAGCTATTGCAGGATCAGGAACAGCCCCTGCTGCGATATAGCTGTATAGGACGGTCCCGGGGACGACTGCCGGCATCCATTCGGATGAATTGAAGCCAGGGGTAGAAATGGTCTCGCCTGAATCCTTTACTAGATCCGCCCTGCAAAGCCTCCAAACCGGCTTTTCTCCGGATTCATTTTCTTCTGTTTTGGGGCCGAAAACCTCCATCTCACCAATCATGAAATGACCGCTCTCGTCAGCTCCCTCCATCTTGAGACGGACGTATCTTCCCTTTCCTTTACCGGCTCTCATAGGCCTCCAGTGCTCCCCGTCTTCAGAAACCTGCAAACTGGTCTTGTCTGCCTTATGTATCCAGTGGATGTTGACATAGGAAATCCTGCGATTCTCACCAAGGTCTATCTTCACCCACTGAGGACCACCGTCAGCGCTCATCCAGGCACTGGTAAATGTTTCTGCGGGCAAGACGTTGAATCCACGTGCCTCCTGGGAATCGTACTGGCCTGTGTCCCTGCTGATTCCGAAACTGTCGCCTGTAGAGAAATCTACGGAATTAACCTCCCAATAGAGAGCACCATCCATTTCGAAATCGATCCTGAACTTGTTGAAATCCACTGCTCCGTTGAGAGGAATCACGAAACTCAGCGCCCTTGTAGGATACATTGCATCCTCGGTCTGCTTGTTCGGATCGGAGACCCTCACCGGACGACGTGGAGTACCTGGAAGAGTATCTCCTTCGATGCTCCCGACCGGTTTCAAGTCACCGCTGCCGGACTGGCAGCTGATCGACCAACCGGAAGCACCTTCCTTATATACGACCGTACCTACTATCCTGACGCAATTCGCCGTGAAACCTTGCCCGCTCCACTCATATTCAAGGAAATTCTTACCACCATCGAGGGTGTTCTTTGAATATGGGCCCGAGTCAAGGGTCCACTCCTTCTCTCTTCTGGGAAGCTCTCCTTCAGAGGTGGTAACCTTGAGCCATGCGGGCTCAGACAGTTCGATCCGACCATCTGTCAGGAGTTGAGGAGTGAGGTTGTAGTCGTAGGATGTTGAAGCCGTCGCAGCCTTGAACATGGCAATGTTGACGGTTTCTTCAGTCTGGTGTGAACAAGCGCAGAGGGCAGCAAGTACCAGTATTCCAAAATAGAAGGGAGATCTGTTGTTAAACATATGTGAAGGAGTCTGATTTGCAAGTCTCTCAAATTTAATAGAAAATTCCGATATTTGCATATACCTGCCCATAGAAACCAGTCCACATGAACACCCGCAGACTTTTTTTTGCCATTGGAGCTGCAGCCGCATGCGGTTGCAGCGGTGACAAAGCCATCAACCAAAAACCCAATATCATATTCCTGATGTTTGATGACCTCGGCTACGGCGACCTCGGCTGCTATGGCCAGGAAAAGATCGAAACCCCGAACATCGACGCCCTGGCCTCCCAGGGAATACTGTTCACTGACATGTACTCCGCCGCTCCCCTGTCCTCTCCGTCACGGTGCTGCATCCTTACCGGAAAACATATGGGGCACAGCCAGATACGTGCAAACGAAGAACATTACAAGCCTACTGACGGGAGGGGTTGGAACGGTCTTTTCGAAGACTCCACCATGCAAGGACAGCAGCCCATGCTCGAGGGTACCCCGACAATCGGAAAGATGATGCAGGAAGCCGGTTACAAGACCGCGATGGTAGGTAAATGGGGGCTGGGGTTCCCTAGCAGCGAATCAACCCCCAACAAGATGGGTTTCGACTATTTCTACGGGTTCAACTGCCAGGCTCTGGCCCACACCTACTACCCCACTGCCCTATGGGAAAACGACCGGGAAATCCTTACAGGCAATGAATCTGTAATGCAGGGAGAGCCCCTGCCGGAAGGGCTTGATCCATTGGATATAGAGAGCTACTCAAGGTACGGCGGAAAGTACTACAGTCCTGACCTGATGTACGACAAACTCGAAAGATTCATAACCGAAAACGCCTCCGGGCCTTTCTTCGCCATGTGGACCACTACCGTGCCTCACAGTGCTGTTCAGGCCCCTCTGGACGAAGTTATGTACTATGTAGAAAAACTCGGGGACGAGAAACCTTGTACCGACCCTGGGATGTATCTTCCGAACCGCTATCCCCTTGCTACCTATGCAGCAATGGTCACACACATCGACACCCAGGTGGGAAGGCTTGTGGCCAAGCTCAAAGACTTGGGAATTTGGGACAACACGATATTCATTGTCACTTCCGACAATGGCCCGGCGCATAACGGTAATTCCCCGATGGAATACTTCTCCAGCGGTGGGCCTTTCAGCTGCGCCGCCGGCTGGGGAAAGAGCTCCCTTCACGAGGGAGGGATACGGATGCCGTTCGTCGTTTCTTGGGGCGACCGCTTAAGGCCATCCAAATCTTCACACATCGCCTATTTCGCAGACCTGATGCCGACATTCGCCGACCTGGCCGGTGCGACGGCTCCTGAGAACGACGGTATTTCATTTGCTCCAATCCTCCGGGGAAAGGTATCCAAACAGGTAGAACATGATTATCTTTACTGGGAGTTCCCCGGATCAAACGGATGGGTGGCAGTTCGAATGGGAGAATGGAAAGGAGTATTAATGAAGGCTAACCAGGGCAACAACCAGATGGAACTCTACAACATAGAAAAAGATCCCCGGGAGTCGGCCAATCTGGCCAAAGAACACCCGGAGATCGTAACGAAGATGTGGGAAATCGTCCGAGACAGTCACGAAGAACCGGTGCTGGACATCCCGAAATTCAAATTAAACCTCAACTATCCATCAGAAAACTAACAGGAAGAGGCCGGCAGCAACCGCGCAACCCGCAAGGGGACCAAGAATCGGTACCCAACTGTAGTTCCAACCGCTTCCGCCCTTTCCCTTGATAGGAAGGAGGGCGTGAGCAAGACGCGGAGGAAAATCACGGGCAGGATTGATAGCATAGCCAGTGGTTCCTCCGAGGGACATTCCTATGGCGATGATGAGGCAGGTCACAGGAATAGCTCCGAGGCTTCCCATCCCTACCTCAGGGGTGTTGCCGGAAGTTGCAAAACAAAGGATGATGAACACCAGGACAAAGGTGCCGATAGCCTCGCAGAAGAAGTTCCTCCATTTGTTGGCAATGGCCGGGATGGTGCAGAATGTCGAGAGCATAACTTCGGGGGAATCCGCAGTGGCATCATAGTGATCCTTGAAGAAGAGATACACCAGCACGGCTCCACAGAAACCTCCGAGGAGCTGGGCGATGCAATAAGGGATCACATATGACCAGGCAAACTTACCTGCCAGGGCAAGTCCCACACTGACAGCCGGATTGAGATGGGCTCCTGAATAGGGTCCGCTCACGAAAACGCCCATCATCACGGCAAGACCCCAAGCGATGGCCACTACGACCCAGCCTGCTCCTTTGGCTTTGGATTTTTCAAGGCTCACGTTGGCGCAGACGCCGTCTCCCATGAGAATAAGGATCATTGTGCCCAGGAATTCGAAGACACACTTTTGAAACAGAGTTATTTCCATATTCCTAAAATATTTGGTTTCAACTATTTGGAAAGACATCTGGAGACCGCATCGGCCCAACCGGTCTTCTTTACTGCAACTTCCTCGATGGTGGCCTGAGGGGTGAAGGTCCTGTCAACCTGCCACTGGCTCTTTATCTCATCAAGTCCGCTCCAGAATCCGACTGCCAGCCCCGCGAGGTAGCAGGCTCCGAGAGCGGTTGTCTCAGTAACCTTCGGCCTGATCACAGAGGTGTCCAGGATGTCGGACTGGAACTGCATCATCAGGTTGTCTGCAGAGGCGCCTCCATCCACCTTAAGCTCAGCGATCGGCACACCAACGTCATTTTCCATTGCCTTTACTATGTCCATTGTCTGGAAAGCGATTCCTTCCAGGGTCGCCCTGGCGATATGGGCGGCAGTCGTTCCACGGGTTATACCTATAATCCCTCCCTTGGCATTGGGATCCCAATATGGGGCTCCGAGGCCGGTCAGTGCCGGAACGAAATAGACACCGCCGCTGTCAGGTACAGTCGAAGCAAGGGCTTCGATCTCTGAGGACGACTTGATGATCCCAAGTCCGTCCCTAAGCCACTGGACAGCAGAACCACCTACGAAAATACTGCCTTCCAGGGCATAGTTGACTTCATCCCCTATCTTCCAGGCAACTGTAGTGAGAAGATTGTTCCTGGACATTACCGGAGCTTCACCTGTGTTCATCAGAAGGAAGCAGCCCGTACCATAAGTATTCTTGACGGCGCCGGGATCGGTACACATCTGACCGAAAAGAGCTGACTGCTGGTCCCCTGCCATTCCTCCGATAGGAACGGGACAGTCAAAGATCTCTGCGTCTGCATAGACTTCACTGCAGGAACAAACCTTCGGAAGCATCGATTCGGGAATCCCGAACAGTTCCAAAAGTTCCTTGTCCCACTCGAGGTCATGGATATTGAACAGCATTGTCCTGGCTGCGTTGGTCACATCAGTCACATGGGTTTTACCGTTTGTCAGGTTCCAGACCAGCCATGAATCCACTGTGCCGAAACGGAGCTCTCCCCTTTCCGCCCTTTCCCTTGCGCCTGGAACGTTCTCCAAGATCCAGCGAACTTTGGTGGCACTGAAATAAGCATCGATTATCAGTCCGGTCTTTGCACGGATCACGTCAGTAAGACCTTTGGCCTTAAGGGAATCACAATAGGATGCGGTCCTCCTGTCCTGCCAGACGATTGCATTGTAGACCGGTTTTCCCGTAGCAGCATCCCAGACTATAGTGGTTTCTCTCTGGTTGGTTATTCCAACGGCAGCCAGATCCTGACCTGAGATGTCCATCTTTGCCAGAGCCTCAATTGCGACCTCTCGTTCCGAAGACCAGATCTCCTCGGGATCATGCTCCACCAGGCCGGGGCTTGGAAAGTACTGGGTAAACTCCTTCTGTGCAATGCTCATGATAGACCCCGCCCTGTCAAAAACTATGGCGCGGGATGAACTGGTGCCCTGGTCCAGGGCCAAGATGTATTTATTCATAGAGATGGTATGTGATTAATCATGGGGCGGGAAACTCCCGCTCCATAAAGATAATAAATTATCTGCAGAATCGTCTATTTTTCTACTTGAAGTCGTCAGAGAGACTGATCCGGAGCTTTCCTCCTTTGACAACCTCACTGAAAGGAACCATGAAATCCTTGTTGCTCTTGCCGTTGAGAGAGGCGTCCTTGATGTAGATGTCTTTCTTGATGTCATCGGCAGAGGCAAGGATCGTAAAACGACGGCCTTTGTAATAGTTCCTGTTCAGTTTCACAGACACTTTTTTGAATAGTGGACTCCCGATGCAGAATTCCGGATCCGGAGCAGTCAGTCCCTTCACATCGAAAAGGCCGATTGAAGACATAACATACCAGGCCCCAAGCTGTCCCTGGTCCTCATCCTGGCCATAGCCGTAGCCATGAACCGGTTCATCTCCATAGAACTCATCGCAGATTGCCCTGACCCATTTCTGGGTAAGCCAGGGCTTTCCAGAATAATTGAACAGCCAAGAGATATGAAGGTTTGGCTGGTTTCCGTGGTTATAGACGGCCTGAAGGCCCGAAAAAGCATCGATGACCTTGCCTCCCCCGAAAATATTCTCCCTGGAGATTTCGAACGACTTGTCCAGCCTGTTGTTGAATTCATCAGCTCCAACCATGGAAACGAGGGTCTCTATGTCATGAGGGACATAGTAGGTGTACTGGATCGCATTGCCTTCCTGGAAGCCGACCCAGGGAGCGGAAGGATCGAAATCCTCAAGGAATCTGCCATCAGCCCACTTTGGCCTGATGAGCTTTGTCTCCGGATCGAATAGATTCTTCCAACCATTGGACAGGCGCATGAGTCTGGAATAATCATCCTCCTTTCCAAGAGCCTTGGCGAACTGTGCGACCGCATAGGTGCTGAATGAATATTCCATCGTATGGGAAGCCGAAAAACGGGATCCCTCGCGGGTGTTGTCTGTGCGGAGCCCTGGAGTATACGGAGAATAACCATATTTAACGAATAGTCCGACATCCAGCTTCCCTGCTCCTTCCGGACGGTTTTCGAATTCAATCTCATTCTTCAATGCCGCCTCATAGCCCAGCTCAACATCGAAATTGCGGATCCCGCAGTTGTAGGCTGAAGCGATGGCAAGACTGACGAAATTGGTCCCGACACCGGAGACATATTTGCTACAGGCTATTCCATCACCCAACCAACCGGAATCCTGATACACCAGCAACTGGCTCGACACCCAGTCTGCATAGTACTCAGGGTACGCTAAAGCCCACAATTGGGTAAGATTCCAGAAACCTCCCCAGATTGCATCAGTGTTATAATGGTTGAACTTGGGACGACCTTTCGGATCGGTCGGAATCTGGCCTACAGACCCATCATTCCTGGGATATGCGCCGTTCACGTCGCTCGCCAGGCCACGTCCCAGAAGTGCATGGAACAATCCCGTGTAGAATTTGGTCATGTCCGAAGGAGTTCCTCCTCCAACCTTGATCCTGCCAAGATACTTGTCCCAGATTCTTTCTGCATTCTTCCTGGCCCTGTCGAAAGTAAGGTTCCTGGCTTCAGTATCGAGGTTCAGACGCGCATTTTCGACCGAAGTATATGAGAGTCCTATCTTGACGGTAACCGTCTCGCCGGCATTGGTATCGAAGTCCAGGTACATGCCTGCCCCTACACCTTCTGAAGAAGTAAAACCGGGAACGACATCGCCATGATGGAAGGTTCCCACTGAGGAAGGGATCTTGTCAAGCACGGCGCTGAAGTACATCGTCAAGTCGGCATCGGGCTGATAGTTGCGGACATAGACAGGATAGGTGGTAACCCATCCTTCTATCCTGCCATCCTCAGTGAGGACTACATGGGCATCACGGGCCCGTCCACTCTCTCCCAGTTTGTTGCCTATGTCGAAGATGATGTGGCTCTGCCCGGATTTCGGGAAAGTGAACCGTTGGAACGCCACTCTCTTTGTGGCCGTAAGTTCGGCTTTTATACCATAGTCTTTCAATACCACTGAATAATAACCGGGCCTGGCATGTTCGTCAGCCTTGTCGAAATTAGAGCGGTAGCCACCTTGGACATCGTCCAATTCTCCAGGTACGGTTTTGAGTTCTCCTACAGTGGGCATGAGCATCACACCACCGATTTGGAATTCATGAAAACAAGCAAAGCCTTCTATGGAAGAATGCCTGGCATCATAGCCGACAGCCTGCCATCCACTGGCATTGCCTTCATGGCCGTTGGTGGAAGGGGCAGGCTTCGCCATCCCGAAAGGAACGGCAGCCGGAGTGTAGAAGAACCAGCGAGAATGCGCAGTTCCAATGCCTGGATTCACCCAGTCTGAAGGGCGTTTGGCATAAACGGACAATGGCAGCAATAGAAAAGCCAGCAATAATAAACGTGTCTTCATATGTCTGTTATTTCATGAATGCAACAATTATCTTCTCGTCATTTCCAGACTCGTTGATCACTTCATAGCTTCCTGCACCGGCACTGACCACAAGGGTCTCTCCGTAAGTAATGACATAGTGTCCGCCATTTGCAGTCCTGACCTCCGCTCTTGATCCTTCCACCAGGTTGATTACATTGCACTTCCCTTCAGTCTCACAATGGATCCTGCTGGAAAAAGTATAACGGTGGACATCGTAGGATTGGTTCCTGTGTGTTGGAAGATGTTCTAAAACCCAGTCTTCACCACGTTCGATGACAGAAGGATGACAGACCAGTTCCCTTTTGACGACATCCCCCTGCCTGTCAAAACAGAGGTTATCCATTGCCCTGTCGATGTTAAGGGGCCTTGGTTTTCCGTCCAAGTCCTGGGAAAGCCAGTCATACATCTTGAAAGTAAAAATGTAGGGAGTCGTACTGATCTCCAGCACCATGTTGTTCTTACCGGCACTGTGAAGGGTTCCCGGAGGAATCAGGAACAGATCGTGTTTGTGGGCAGTCTCACTGTTGATGTATTTATTAACATCCAATTCAGTACCGTTCCTATAGCTGTCATTCAAGGCATCCCTGAAAGAATCCTTGTCAACACCTTCCTTGAAACCAAGGTAAACCGATGCATTATCCTTAGTATCAAGAATATAGTAAGTCTCCTCCTGCGTCAGGACCTCACCGAACTTGGTTCTGATAAAAGAGAGTTGAGGATGGCACTGGACTGACAGGTTCCTCCCGTCGAAAGTGTCCAGATAATCCATCCTGATCGGAAATTCATCCTTGTATTCAGCATAGCAGTCCTTCCCCACAACCTTCTCTCCTCCCCTGTACATCAGGAAATCGAAGGAAATCTCCAGCATGTTGCCATCTCCGCTGAATATCAAGCCGTTCTCCGGTACAATCAATTCGAAGGACCAGGCATAGTTCTTCGCTTCCCTGGATAGATCGGGGATGTGCTCCTTAATCCAAGTTCCACCCCATGCTCCAGGTTCGAACCATGGCCTTACCCTGAAAGCATTCTTTGCCATCCCGTCGAGTCCGGCCCTGACACAGTCTCCTTCAGCCCATGTGATAGTGTCTTCCCGCTGCCCGTCAACGAATATGTCTATATCCGGCAGGAAGGCTTTCTTATGGCGGTTAAGTACGACCCAATCCACGAAGTAACACCTTTTGTACATCTTTTTGTGATGCTCAGGGGCATCAGCACCAAGGTTAGTGATGCTGCCGGCACGGTTCCGGAACTGAATCTCGTTCTTTGGAATATCCACATACAGTTTAAGCCCTTCTAACCCCGTCAGAAACGCACCTGGGCCGTAAATGACAGTCATGCCGTCGAAATCCGACATGTTCCTGACGCTTTCCATCCTGGCTACGTCAAAGAAATCCCCTAGTTCCAGGGATGTGCGGAATCCGAACAGAGGGTCATCGCCACCCAGGTAGGGTGCCACCATCTTTTCAATCTCTTCGGATGGCTTCAGGAAAATCGATACGTCTATCAACCTTATACTTTTCCCTGCCTTCTCCAATTCGTCCTTCAACCCGGCGACGAACAAATCGAACCTTACTCCCTGGTATCCATCTGCAAGCACAAGCTTCTCCTCAATCAACCTTTCCGCAAGGCTTCCATAACCCACATACACCGTTCCCTCTCCCAAATCATGGGTTGGATAAAGGTCATAGGAGTAATCTCCGCACTTCTGCTTCTTCACAGGAAGGATCGTCTGAGTAGTTTCCCTCAATGTTTCCATAACGACAAAGGTATGTAATTATTTGTTTATATTTGTAATATGTACAATAACGACAACAGGACAGTCCTTACACTTGACGCTGGAGGAACGAATATGGTTTTCTCCGCAATCAGGGGATGCAACCGTGTTGCCGGGCCGGTCTCGATTAAGACTGACCCGGGGAACCTGGATAAATGCCTGATGGGCATATCGGAAGGATTCCGGCTCATAAAAGGAATGATGGATGATGAACCTGCTGCCATAAGTTTCGCCTTCCCCGGCCCGGCAGATTATAAAAACGGTGTGATCGGGGACCTGCCGAATTTCCCGGCTTTCAGGGGTGGGGTCGCACTTGGACCGTATCTTGAAAGACAGTTCGGGATTCCTGTTTTCATAAATAATGACGGGAATCTATTTGCGTACGGAGAAGCTCTTGAAGGTCTGTTGCCATGGGTGAACGCGAGGCTGGAGGCTTCCGACAGCAACAAGCGTTTCAATAATCTTTTGGGCATCACATTCGGAACTGGCTTCGGAGCAGGTGTCGTGACAGAGGGCAGGCTACTCATGGGGGACAATTCTTGTGGTGGTGACATCTGGTGTACAAACGGCAAACTATTCCCCGACCTTATCGCCGAAGAAGGGGTCTCGATCAGAGCTATCAAAAGAGTTTACGGTGAGGTCTCCGGTTCTGAGGCAGAACTCAGCCCCAAGGAGATATTCGAGATAGCTGAAGGACGGCATCCTGGGAACAGGGAGGCTGCCATAGAATCGTTCCGTCAATTCGGGGAAACCGCCGGGAACACGATGGCTCATGCCAGTGCAATATTGGACGGAATTATAGTCATAGGAGGAGGAATCTCTGGGGCCAGGGATTATTTCATGCCTGCACTGCTTAAGGAGATGAATTCAACGGCCGGGACTTTCGCCGGGGGTAAATTCCCGATTTTAGAGAGCCGAGTCTACGATCTCGATAATGAATTCGAAGAATTCGCAAAGGGAGATCCCCGGAAAGTCAGGATCCCGTCAAGTGATGATTTCATTGAATATGATCCTGCCAGACGCATAGGGATCGGCATCTCAAAACTAGGAACGAGCCATGCCATCTCTGTCGGCGCTTATGCATACGCATTGAATAAAATTGACTGCTCCCGGCAATAAGGGAAGGATACCACTCTTTGGCTACGGCGAAAAAACTATTGCAAGTAATGATAGTTATTCGTATCTTTACTATGCAAAACTAACGACACTTAACAAATACAGTTTCCCCAGTTCCCCCTGTCTTATTTATATGATAGTTCCCTGGGTGGCTGTATTTCAACCACTTTAATAACTATTTAACTAATCCAAAGTATGTCTAACAAGCATTCCTTGATCTTGACATTGTTCCTGTCATTGGTCACGTCGTTCGGTATGTTTGCCCAGACCCGAACGTTGACCGGCGTTGTCCGTGATGCAAATGGAGCTCCTTTGATTGCAGCCGGAGTTGTCGTGTCCGGGACTACGCAGGGAACTGTCACTAACCCAGACGGGTCCTTCACCCTACAGGTTCCGTCCGGCTCAGTTGTCCTGGAAGTTTCATCGCTTGGGTATGTCACCAAGCAGGTTGAAGTCGCCCCGGGAGAAAGACGAATCACAGTTGTCCTCGATGACGACTCCCTCTCACTGACCGAGACCGTGGTCATCGGTTATGGTACGATGAAACGTCGTGACTTGACAGGTGCCATCTCCCATGTGTCAACAGAAGAACTAACCGCTTATCCTGTCACCGACCCCATCTACGCTCTCCAGGGACGTGTACCTGGAGTCGTGATCTCACAGAATACCGGTAGCCCTGAAGGTGACTACACCATCCGTATCCGTGGTGTCAACTCCATCAAGGGAAGTAACGATCCTCTGTACATCATCGACGGAATTCCTTCAAGTACTGCCTCGATCAACACCTACGACATTGAATCCCTCGAAGTCCTGAAGGACGCCTCAGCGACAGCCATCTACGGTAGCCGTGGAGCTAACGGTGTCGTCCTTATCACCACCAAGAAGGGAAAATCAGGCAAGGCGAAGGTGCAGTACGATGTCCAGTCAGGAATGCAATACCAGATCAAGAGGCTCGACCTCATGGACGCCCAGGAGTGGGCACGGTTCTACAACATCTATGTCGTGAACTCCAACACTCTGAGCGAGCCCGCTTTCTCGGATGCTGAAATCGCTGCCATGGGTAAGGGAACAGACTGGCAGAGAGAGGTTTTCCGCCCTGCTCCAACAACCAACCACAGCGTCACGGTCTCCGGAGGCTCGGACAACATCCGCTACTTCATAAGCGGTTCCGGCATGCTCAGGGACGGTCTTATTGAAAACAGCTACTACGACAAGTACAACATCCGCAGTACTATCGATGCAGATGTGAACAAATATGTCAATGTGACCCTGAACCTCGGTTATACACTCATCGACAAGATGAACCAGACCGATGGCGGTGGTAACGGAGGTTCATCGATGATCGGAGGAACTTTCTCCGCTTCACCTGTATTCACCCCTTACGATGAGAACGGCAATTACAAGGACTTGCGTTCTTGGTTCCCCTGGTCTTCCCACGAGATCAAGAATCCTCTCCTGATGGCAAATGAATCATCCTACCAGACTGTCACTGACCTGACGGATGCCAATCTGTCCATCAAGTTCAAACCCGTGAAGGGACTCACCATCACCACCAATTTTGCGACAGAGATCTCGGATGCCAAGTATCAGGCCTATACGACTGAGAAGTACATCTATTCGACCAACTCTGCTACCATTACCGACACACGGCGCGCCTTTGCCCTGAACGAAGATATCGTAAACTACAAGGCCGAGGTAGGCAACCACGCTTTCGACGTGATGGGTGCTTTCTCCTACCAGCAAAGTGTAACGAAGACCCTCTCGGCTTCAGGAAAAGGCTATATCTCGGATGTTGCAAAGACTTACAATGTCGGTTCCGCAGAGACACCAAACACTCCTTCTTCCAGCTATTCGCAGTGGGTGCTGATGTCCTGGCTCGGTCGTTTCAACTATATCTTCATGGATAAGTACATGCTCACCTTGAGTTTCCGTGCTGACGGCTCCAGCCGTTATTCTGAAGGACAGCGCTGGGGATACTTCCCCTCAGGAGCCTTCGCATGGCGTGTTTCAGACGAGCCATGGATGAAAAACATCCGCCAGATAAGCGACCTTAAGTTCCGTTTGGGTTATGGTGTGACCGGTTCAACCGCAATTTCAGCCTATGCTACCCAGAACCTGCTGTCTTCCGGTAAGGCGGCGACCGGCAGCGGCAACCTCACGACCTACTACCCCAGCACCTCGTTCCCTAGCAGCCTGAAGTGGGAAACTACTGCACAGTACAATGCAGGTATCGATCTCGGCCTCTTTGACCAGAAACTGAAGATTACTGCCGATTACTACTACAAGTATACCTACAACCTGTTGAACACTGTATCACTTCCTTGGTCCTCCGGATATGTGAGCTCGACCGAGAACATC
>JAGCWD010000132.1 GCA_017962025.1 Bacteroidales bacterium | reverse complement strand
GAATCCTGATGGTACGATAGACTGGGAAGATGAAGAACTTGACGTCGACAATGCGATTAGTGTCAGCGTTAAAAGTGATAATAAATCGATTGAAGTCACGGGCTTTGACTATGCCAGCCATTTCTGCGGATTTGAGAATGGGGTCGCACGCGGATTCAAGGTCCTTATCGAAATCCCGGTCAAGATGGACCCGGAGGCTGTCGGCGGACCTAATTCAGATTCGAACGAGCCCGGCTCGGGCATCTATGCCGACCTTGATGGCGACGGCATCCTCGATCCAATCATCAAATATGACCCTCCGAAAGTCGACCTCCCGGCCAACATCCATATCTTGAAGCAAGGGCTGAAGAAGGGCGAAAGTGCCAAGTTCAGGATCGAAAGAATCCCTAAGGCGAATCCCCAATCGACGGCATGGGAGCCTGTCACCACTGTCTTTATCACGAAGACGTCTGACACGGAGGAACCGATGGTGAAAGTCCGTGGTCTCGACCCGAACTACATCTATCAGGTTGTCGAGGAGCATTGGAGCTGGGCTTATACTCCGGAGGCAATTACTCCGACCAGAACTGATCAGCTTATCACTAACCCGTTCAAGTTTAAAAACACTCCGAAAGAGGGTATTGATAAACAGATCCGTCACGCGGAAAGCAAGGCGACGAATGATTTCAAAGGCAGCGGTTCCGTTGAATATGTAGACTCAAAGAAAAATACGAGGGAATAACTTATTTACCGATAACTGTAATATCGAATTGTATAGAGTGCTCCAGATCAACTGGGGCACTCTATCGTTGTATTCTTCTAGTCTGATAAAGGCCTAGGTGAATTATTCTTTCAATTACAATTATATCAGAACTCCTGCGTCAAATGCGAGTAGTCCTCGTCGAGACGGGATGAGGTGATCTTTGCGTAGATCTGGGTGGTCTTGAGGTCAGTGTGGCCAAGAATTAGCTTGAGGCTCTCTATCGACATGCCCTTGGCCAGTGCGAGTGTTGCAAAGGTGTGACGGGCAGTGTGGAAAGTAAGGTTGTCTGAGACTCCGGTGAGGATTCCGACCCGTTTAAGCCTCTTGTTGAGTGTACAGTATTCACCAATGTCGAAGAGCGGTTTGCCGGGTTTGACATTACCGTATTTCTCGATTATGGCCATTGAGACAGGAAGCAGTTTAGCCTGGAAATGAACTCCTGTCTTATGTCTTTGGGAGATTATCCAATGACTGTCGTTGATTTCAACGATGTCGGTGATTTGAAGGTCCTTCAGGTCGATGAAGGACAGCCCGGTGAAGCAGCAGAACAGGAACATGTCCCGCACTTGTTCCAGAGCCTTCATCCTGGGGAAGGTGAAATTCATCAGTTTCCTGAGCTGTTTCTCCGAAAGGAACTGGCGTTCCTTTACCTTGGGATTGACATGGAACTGGGAGAAAGGATTCTTTGTGATGACCCCTTCGTTGAATGCCTTAGTAACGACAGTCTTGAGCGGCATCTGGTACACCCACACTGAGGACTGTGACACCCTGACTTCCTCGCGCAGATAGATGCAGTACGCTCTGAGGAAGTCCTCGTCAAGTTCTGCAAGGAAGATATCTTTCCTGTGATATTTCCATGCGATGAAGTCTGCGACATGCCGCCTGACGATACGGTACTTGTTCATTGTAGAAGCGGACCTGTCTTTGCCAACCCTTGACATAACTCTTTCATATTGCTTGTCAAGGGCTTCGAGTAATGTTTTTCCGGTTCCAATCTTCCCGAAATAGAGTTCCTTGATCCTCCCGGCCGTCCGGCTCTCACCGCGGAAGGCAAGTTCGTGGTAGATGACGGTGATACGAGAGCGTATCCCATCCAGGATGCTGTTGATTTCCGAAATCTCCCTGCCTTTTCCCACTACCTTTCCAGCTTTCGGATCCCAAGATTTCACAGGGACAGACAGTTTGCAACTGAACTGGGCAATAGAACCACATACGGTGATCCGACACATGACAGGAACCATTCCTCTCCGTTCTTTGCTTTTGTTGGCATAGAACAGAATTTTGAATGTGTTTCGCATGTCCTCGGAGTTTTGACCGCAATAATAAAAAAAGTCGGCGAGTTACTGTCCTCAATAATAATTAATTAAACATACTGAATATTTGGCAATTTTTCAATATAAAACGATATAGTTTTTTGATAAAATTAAGCAGTTCTTCGAATATTTAGAGTATTATCAAGAATAAAAAAAGGCCGACCTTTCAGTCGACCTTTTTTTCATCATCCTTTCCGTCACTGCCCGTCAGCGACCTGCCGCCAGGTCTTCCCGACTATGACCGGAGGAATGTGAACATGCTCATTATCAAAATATTCCCTGATGTTTCTCGCAATCTCGTCTGCAAGACGTTGCCGGGTTTCTTCACTTGCCCAGGCAACGTGGGGCGTGAGGATGATCCTTTCGGGATGGACCGTGTGAAGCAAAGGACTGCCCTCCGGAAGGGGTTCCTTTTCGAATACGTCTATCCCGATTCCGGCTATCCTGACCTCGTCAATGGCCCGCGCCAGGTCGGCCTCGACGGCGATCCCTCCCCGGCCGGTGTTGACCAGGAAGGCAGTGGGCTTCATAAGGCAGAGCCCATCGTAGTCTATCAGGCCGGCGGTCTTCTCGTTATACGGAGCATGGATGCTCACAACATCGGCTTCCCTCAAAAGAGTCTCAAGGGGTACGGAAGGATAGTCGGTACAATGTGAAGTCCCTGAGGTTGAGTAATATATGACATTCATTCCAAAGGCTACTGCGATAGCAGCCACCTTCTGTCCGATGGCTCCCATCCCTACGATTCCAATGGTCTTGCCAGTAAGTCCGGTGTAGGGGTGGTCGGAGTCGGTGTGAAGCCTGGCACGTGTGTAGCGACCATCCTTGACATAGCTGTCGTAGTGGAAAACCCTGCCTGCCAGTGCAAGGATCAGCATCCACGTTTGCTGTGACACGGCATCGGTGGAGTAGCCTGCTACGTTGCGGACTTCGACCCCTCGCTCCCTGCAGAGTCCTGCATCGATATTATTCATCCCTGTCCCGGCTTCGCAGACTAGCTGAAGGCTTGGGGCTGCATCCAGGAATGCCTTGTCCACGATTACCTTGTTGACTATCGCAACTTCGGCATCGCGAACCCTTTCCCTGGCCTCCTCGGCAGTGGAATTGTCGTATTTCTCCAATTCACCGAGCTTCTCGATCTCGGTGAGGGGAGTCGAGCCCATGGTTGCAGCATCCAGGAATACTATCTTCATACCTTAATTCGATGAATAAAGCTTCCTGCGGTTGTTTGGCCAGTCGAACGTCTGTATATCAGGGTCGTCTATGCTGGAATCAACGGTCCTTTTCTGTCCTCGGATCACATTGGTCTCCAGGAAGCGGATCTGTTCGGGGAAGGTCCTTATGAAGGTAGAGGCAATCTCATGGGAGTGTCCTTCATACCTATATATATTATAAACATATCCGTTCTTCTTGAATATCTTTGCGAGCTTATTTGAACCGAACATGCCCCATTTGAGAAAATGAATCTTGTTGTAGTTGACGATCCTGTCGTCAGTGCCGTGGAAGAATGCAGTGGGTGCGGGAGGGGTTTTGTATGAAGGAACCCCCTCGACCGAGATGATGGCACCTGCGAATGGCATGGCCCCGGCAAAGCGGAATCCTTCCGGAAGGAAGTCCCCGGCCTTACCGTTGTTGAGCAGCCAGTCGGCTTCCAGTATGGCAATCGCTCCTGCGGAGGAACCGCTCAAGACCAGGTTCGTCGGGTCGATGCGGAGGGACTCCTTGTTCGCGATAAGATATTCAGTAGCGGAAAAAAGGTCCTCTGCGGCAATCTGGGCGCTGTGTCGGAAAGCTTGGGCGGAACTTACACCCCCGGTGGTCTTGATCCCTATCATCCCAAGACGGTAGTCGATGCTGATCACCCGGTAACCATTGTCGTTGAGCATCTTGAACCAGGGCATGTAGAACTTGTCGTTCCTTGCCCCGGAGATGAAACCGCCTCCGAACATGAACACTATAGAAGGCTTTGCCTTTCCGTCCAGTTCGGTCGTACTGCCCTTACTGGGGAGGTAATCATCCATGTAGAGTTCCTGCCCGTCCTTTGTAGAGAAGAGATAGGTGCCGCTGGGTTTGTACGATTCCTGGGCTGCCAGACCGGCGGTCAGGAAGAGACACAACCATGCAGTAAGAAGAGTTATTCTATTCATATTCATTCAGATATGTTTTGGTCGGCGGGAGCTTCATCGCTGGTTGCTTCGATGAGTCTCCTGACAGGTTTCGCCCCTTTGAGGAAGCGTGCCGCTACGACCCTTATGACTGTGTATGACGGGATTGCGACCAGCATTCCGATTATTCCGCCGACATGTCCGGCAATGAGCAGGACGATGAAGATTTCAAGCGGACTGGACTTTATGCTGGTAGAATAGATAAATGGCTGGAAGAAGAAGTTGTCCACCATCTGGGTGAATGCGAAGATGGCCAGAAGGGTGATGGCTATAACCCAGAAATTCGGGAAGATCCCAAGGGCGGCGGCGCTGCTGAATTTGAGGATAAGCCCAAGCACGACTCCGATGGCGGCACCGATCCAGGGTCCGACATAAGGGATGACGTTCAGAAGTCCGGTGATGAAAGCGATACCAAGTGCGGGATAGATTCCGATCTTGGCAATGAGCCAGAGCCCGAGGAAGTTAAGGGTTGCAACTCCGAGAACTTCTATAAGAAGGCCGCCAAAGTACCTGGAAAGAAGGTGCTCGATGTCACCGATGGCGTTTATGACATCGCCTTCCACCTTGTCGGGGACAAGGGAACCCACGATATTACGGAAGAGATTGTCGTTCTTGATGAAGAAGAAACTGATGAACACTACACAGAAGAGACCGATGGCGAATGATCCGAGTGCAGATGCGACTGAACCAACGACTGAAGTGATGGAAGACAGGTCGAAGGTGTTCTTGAGCCATCCTATAAGGGCATCCTGGATCTTGAAGTCACGACCCATGGTTGGGAAGCGGTCAATCAGCCAGATGTTCAGTTTGTCCATCCATCGTGCGATCTCGGAGGTACTGAATGAGGCTGTCTGGAGGTTGCTGGTCACGCTCTGGATTATGGAGGAGACCACCGGGATTACCTGGGTGATGATCCCCAGGAAGAGACCCAGGATCAGTATGAGGGTCAGTATGGCCAGCAGCCAGTCGGGAGCTGATTTCCCCTTTATCCTGAGCTTCCTGAACAGCTTCATTATCGGCCTTCCCAGCAGGGAAACCACGGCTGCCAGGATGATGTAAATCAGTACACTCCTGAAATACCAGCACAAAGCTGCTATGATGACTGCAGTTGCGGCCCAGAGGATGTAACGGGCGAGTTTATCCGTACTTCTTTCTTGTGTCATTCGCTCTCCTTGTTAGTATTTGAAAACTATCTTTGAATTCTTCCTGAAGACCTCGTGATCAAGGGTCCATCCCTCCAGTTTCTTTCCGTCAACCAGGATTTCCTTGATAGGGTCGGAGTAGTCCTTCCGGCCGGAAACCCTGATCCTTATCTTGTGGCCGCCTTCCTTTATGGTGATCCTGTCGAAGATTGGGGTGAAGAGTTCATATTCACTGGTTCCGACGTTGAGGGGATAGAAGCCCAGCTGGGAGAACATGTACCAGCCGCTCATTGTGCCGTCGTCCTCGTCCATTTCGGGGGCATAGCCATCCGGTTTGTCCTGGAATGCCCTTCCGACGAATGGTTCGGGGTACTCTGCCTGTCCTCCGTAGATATGGACCATCCCATCGTCAGTCAGGTACTTCCTGACCCATTCCTGGGTCTTGTCGGGACGGCCGAAACGGTTGAACATGAAGGGAGTCTGGATGTCGGGCTCGTTGCCCTGGTTGAACATCCCTTCCTTGAAGAAGGTGTCCAGCTCGTCAGCGAGCCTTTCCGCTCCGTGCCACTGGACCATCCTGTCCACATACTGGGGGCAGGACCATCTGTACTGCCACTTGGTGCCCTGGTAGAGGCCGTTGTTCTTCATCAGTGAGAAATCATCCGTGACTGTCATGAATACCTCTTTCCAGACCTTTTCAAAGGTGCTGTCGGCCTCGGCGATGAACTTGGCTGCATCTTCGTCGCTTCCGACTATTGAGGCAATCTGGCTTAGCGCCCAAAGGTCGTTGCAGAGCTCAAGGAGGTTATCGGGAGTCTCCCTGGGGAGTTCCGTGAGGGCTTCCTTGACCATGCCGTCATATCCTGGCCTGAAATCTACAGGAATACCTTTCCGGTAAGCATCGAGGAGCATAAGCCCCATGTGTTCCGTCCTGACGGTAGGGGCGCTTTCGCAGTCTGTTGCCCAATTCTTCTTCCCAGTCCTGAACAGGTTGACGCAGGAAGCTGCCATGTCGGCATAGGTTTCTGGCTCAAGGAGCAGAAGCATAGGGAATTTCGCTCTGTAAGTATCCCACATGCTCCAACTGTTGAAAGCCCTCCTTCCCTCTGCGTCATAGACGACACCGTCGGTTCCGAGATATTTCCCGTTCCATGAAGTGACGTCCATGGGGCTGAGATAGAGACGGTAGAGGGAGGTGTAGAACAGGCGTTTCTGCTCTTCTGTACTTCCCTTGACATTGACCTTTGAAACTATCCTTTTCCATTGGTTCAGTGCCTCGTCCTTGACCTTTCCGAAGGATTTGCCCGAGACTCCCTCGATCTCTTTGTCGGCCGATTCCTGGTCGATGGGGGAGACTCCGATGCGGATCTCGACGTCATTCCGTTCGAACTTCAAGAGAGCTTCTTCAGGGGTGCTGCTCACCACAGTGAACGGAACATCGCTCCGGAGCCTGAAGTAGAATGAATATGTTCCCCTGGCGCAGGCGGTACCTGATTCAATCCGTCCTACGATCTCTTTGTCGTTCAGGATCGTGTACTCGCATGCTGTCTTCCTCCTCTCGAAGGCGGACTTGAAATCGACCGAGGCCAGGCCACCTTCAGCGAGGTGCCATTTCTCGAACGCCACTGTCCTGCTGACAGTGAACTCTCCGCTGGATCCGTTGCTGAAAGAAGTGCTGTAGTACCCTGGGACAGCATTCTCCGTTTCTTTGGCCACTTCTAAGACTTCATCTTTGGGAGAAGGCTTTATCCTGAGGTTTCCACCGACACCGCTGCAGCCTATTCCTGAGAGCCTGTTGATTGATACTCCGGAAGTTACGGGCTGGGCATAGTCGTAACCGGCATGTTGTCTGGGATTGCTGTCCGGACAGAGGCTGAGCATACCGAAAGGGACCGCTGCAGCCGGTGTCACCTGGCCGTTGTCTCCGGAGGAACCCATGAACAGGCTGATGTGCTTGAGGTTTCCCGGCAGGGATCTTCCATCCAATTCCAGAGGGGCAATCATCCCCGAAAAAAGAAAAACAGACAGCACGGTACACATGAGGAATATGTGTTGGTCGCGAATTCTGGTTGCTCTCATAGTGCTCAATTCTTTCCCTAAACTTACGAAAAAGTTGGGAAAAAGATAAAAATTATTCAGCTTGTGCTTTAGTTTGGCACAAGCTGAATATATCTTTGCATCAGAAACAGAAAACAAATTAAAAACATAAAGCCATGAAGAACACCGAATACACACCTGCGGACCTCTCTTCAATGATCTCCTCCGAGTCCTCCCTTTCCGCCCTCCTCGACATGATGGGCGACATGGGCCTCGAACTCGACTCCGCCTCCCGCCTGGCCTAAAAGGCCGGAGGCTTTTCGGCCCCTAGTCTTCTTTCAGGGAGACGAGGGTGTTGTCCTTCTCGGGGGTCAATCCCACCTTGAGGACACGGAGTTCACTTGAGCCTTTCTTGTGGCGGTCCTGAAGGATCCTGTCGGAGATGATGAACTCAGACACCGGATCTTCCACGTACCTCATCACAGCCCTCTTTAGCGGCCTTGCCCCGAACGCCGGATCGTAACCTGCCTCTGCTATGAACTTCTTGGCTGAAGGAGTGATGGTGAGCTTGTAACCGGACTCCTCGGCCCTTTCCTTGAGGTCCTTGAGTTCGATGTCTATGATCTTCTCGATGTCTTCCTTGGTGAGGGCGTTGAAGAATACCTGCTCATCCACCCTGTTGATGAACTCCGGAGGGAAATTCTTCTTGATGGCCTTTTCCAACACCGTCTGGCGGTTCTGGGCTACGTTTTTTCCGGCTGTTGCGAATCCGACGCCGGTACCATATTCATCAAGTTCCCGGCTTCCGACATTGGAGGTCATTATGACGATAGTGTTCTTGAAGTTCACCACGCGGCCGTTACTGTCGGTCAGATGGCCGTCGTCCAGGACCTGCAGAAGGATGTTGAATATGTCCGGATGTGCCTTTTCGATCTCGTCAAGGAGCACCACGCAGTACGGCTTGCGGCGTACCCTCTCGCTGAGCTGTCCGCCCTCCTCATAGCCGACGTATCCGGGAGGCGCTCCGATGAGGCAGGACACGGTGTATTTCTCCATGTACTCGCTCATGTCGATGCGGACCATATTCTCTTCGGAATCGAAAAGATATTCAGCGAGGCACTTCGCGAGCTGGGTCTTGCCCACTCCTGTGGGACCGAAGAAGAGGAAGGTGCCGATCGGACGGTTGGGGTCCTTTAGTCCGGCACGGTTGCGGCGGATTGCCCGCACTACCTTGTCGATTGCCTCGTCCTGTCCGATGATCCTCCCCTGGAGGCGGTCCTTCATCTTCATGATCCTGCCCCTCTCACTTTCGGCGACCTTGTTGACCGGGATTCCGGTCATCTTGGAGACGACGGTGGCTATGTCTTCGGCATCCACCACGTTCCCTGTCTTCTTGTCTTTCGTGAGGCTAAGCCGGACCATCGATCCAGCCTCGTCCATGGCATCTATCGCCTTGTCAGGCAGGAACTTGTCAGTGACGTAACGATCGGTAAGCCGGGCGCAGGCCTCTATGGCTTCATCGTTGTAGGTCACGCTGTGGAATTCCTCGTAGTTGGCCTTTATGTTGTTGAGGATTGAGATACTCTGCTTGATGTCGGTGGGTTCCACGACTATCTTCTGGAACCTCCTGTCGAGGGCTCCGTCCTTTTCCACGATCTTTGCGAACTCATCCATGGTGGTGGCACCGATGCACTGTAGTTCACCCCTGGCGAGGGCGGGCTTCAGCATATTCGCCGCATCCAGGCTGCCCTGAGCACCACCTGCTCCCACAATTGTGTGGAACTCGTCGATGAACAGGATGATATCGGGATTTGTGCTGGCTTCCTTGATGATGGCCTTGAGCCTCTTCTCGAAGTCGCCCCGGTACTTGGTGCCGGCTACGACTGATGCTATGTCGAGCGAGATCAGCCTTTTCTTTGCCAGGACGGGGGAGATGCTCCCTCCGGCGATCCTCTGGGCTATTCCCTCGACAATCGCCGATTTACCGACTCCGGGCTCTCCGATGAGCATCGGGTTGTTCTTCTTACGCCGTCCAAGGATTTCGATGACACGGGCTATCTCCACATCCCTTCCGACCACAGGGTCAAGTTTGCCTTCCGCCGCAGCCTTGGTCAGGTCATAGCCGAAATCTTCCATGTTGACCTTGCCGGAGGGGTTGTTTCCCTGCGCCGGACCTTCTTCACCTTCTTCCTCATCTCCCTGAGGCATTTCGTTCTCGGGTTTCTGACTCGCCTGGCCGAGAAGTCCCTCATCACGCATGTGTGCCAGCAGCCTGCCATAGTCCACTCCGTGCTGGCGGAGATAGGCCTGGCCGTAGTTCTCGGTGGTCCGGCACAAAGCAAGAAGCAGGTGAAGGGAAGTAGCCTCGGAGGCATTCATCTTCGAAGCCTCCATCACCGTGATGCTCAGCACGTTCTGGGCGTACCGGGAGAACGAGATCTTGTCCGCCTCGGAGTAGGGGATTGATTCGTTGGTGAATATGTGACTGTCTATGAAGCGTTTGAATTCATCGATGTCCACTCCCATATTGATGAGGACCTTGCAAGCCTCGTTGTCTCCCTGGCGCATCATGCCGAGGAAGAGATGGTCGGGACCGATCCCATAACTGCCGGTGCGCATCGCCTCTTCCCGGGCGTACCGGATAATGTTATTCAGTTCGTCGGATATTTTTATTTCCATAAGCTTTTTCTTTGCCCGAATCCACAAGATAGTAATTATCCCCCACATTTGCAATTTCCGTGCGACCTCCCGTTTCATGACATTTTGGCGGACTTGCCGGAGTTCGAAAATTTCATTATATTTGCATGTTTAACCAATTAGGTAAGATTATAGCGTTTTTATGGATATAGAGGACAAGATCAAAGAAGAACGGACTGGCATTATCGAGCAAGTGGAAATAGACCAGGAAATGCGATCAGCCTACATCGATTATTCGATGTCTGTCATAGTTTCCCGAGCCCTGCCCGATGTCAGGGACGGACTCAAACCCGTCCAGAGGAGAGTGCTTTATGGCATGGACGGCCTGGGACTCCCTTATTCGGGACCCACCCGCAAATGTGCCAAGATAGTTGGAGAAGTCCTTGGAAAATACCACCCTCACGGTGATTCTAGCGTCTATGACGCCCTTGCCAGGCTCGCACAGCCCTGGAACCAGCGTTATCCCACCGTTTTCGGCCAGGGTAACTTCGGATCCATGGACGGCGACCCTGTTGCAGCCATGAGGTACACCGAAGCCAAGCTCCAGAAGATCACCGAAGAGATCCTCGGAGACATCGAGAAGAACACTGTTGACATGGTCAACAATTTCGATGACACCGAGCAGGAACCTACTGTCCTTCCTACCAAGGCCCCTCTGCTTCTCCTTAACGGTTCAGCCGGAATCGCGGTGGGTATGGCCACCAACATGGCTCCCCACAATCTCGGAGAGTGCTGTGATGCCATCTGCGCCTACATCGACAATCCGGACATCGACACCGAAGGCCTGATGCAGTACACCAAGGGCCCAGACTTCCCGACCGGAGGTATCATCATGGGCGTGAGCGGCATCAAGGAAGCCTATGAGACAGGCCGCGGAAGGGTGGTCGTCAGGGCCAGGACCGAGATCGAGGTCGCTGACAACGGCCGCGAGACCATCGTTGTGACCGAGGTTCCCTACATGGTCAACAAGAAGGAGATGATCGAGAAGATCGGCCAGATGGTCGAGGACAAGAAGATCGAGGGCATCACCTACATCAATGACGAGACTTCCCGCGAGGGAATGCGCATAATCCTGAGGGTCAAGCAGGGGAGCAACTCCAATGTCGTTCTCAACACCCTGTTCAAGTACACATCCCTCCAGTCCAGCTTTGCCTTCAACAATGTCGCTCTTGTTGGTGGAAGGCCCAAGACCCTTTCCCTGAAGGAACTCATCGCCAATTTCGTGGATTTCCGCCACGAAGTTGTCGTCCGCAGGACAAAGTTCGAACTGGACAAGGCTCTCAAGAGGGCCCACATCCTCGAAGGCTTGCTTAAGGCGATAGACGTGATC
Organism: Bacteroidales bacterium; assembly: GCA_017962025.1. Taxonomy (GTDB): domain Bacteria; phylum Bacteroidota; class Bacteroidia; order Bacteroidales; family UBA932; genus Cryptobacteroides. Next base: position 22,080 of record JAGCWD010000132.1, on the reverse strand, counting down.
GACGAGATCATCCACATCATCCGTCATTCCGAAAATGTGGACGAGGCCAAGGCGGAACTCATCAGGCGGTTCGGCTTCACTGAGATCCAGGCTACCGCAATCGTCGAGATGCGTCTGAGGCAGCTGACCGGACTCGAGAGGGAGAAACTCCAGGCCGAGTACGACGAACTCGAGAAGTTCATCGCCCGCTGCAACGAGATCCTCGCCAGCGATGCCGAGCAGCTCAAGATTGTCAAGCAGGAGACCTTGGAACTCAAGGATAAGTACGCCGATCCACGTAGGACCGAGATCCGTCCTTCCGAGGAGGAATTCAATCCCGAGGACTTCTATCCCAACGAGGATGTAATCATCACTATTTCCCATTTCGGCTACATCAAGAGGACTCCTCTGACCGAGTACCGTACCCAGGCCCGCGGTGGTGTTGGAATGAAGGGCAGTTCCACAAGGGACGAGGACTTCATAGAGCACATCTACATTGCCAACATGCATTCCACCATGTTGCTCTTCACCCAGAGCGGCCGTTGCTACTGGCTGAAGGTCTATGAGATCCCCGAGGGATCGAGGGCTTCCAAGGGTCGTGCAATCCAGAACGTGCTCAGCATTCCGGATGACAAGATCAAGACTTACATCAACGTCAAGACCCTCAAGGATGAGGAATATGTCAACGCTCACAGCATAGCCCTCGTCACCAAGAGGGGTATCATCAAGAAGACCGCTTTGTCGGCATATTCACATCCAAGGGCAGCCGGAGTCAATGCTGTCAATCTCCGCGAGGGTGACGAACTGGTCGAGGTCATGCTCACTTCAGGCAATGACGAGATCCTCATCGCTGCCCGCGAAGGACGTTGCTGCCGCTTTAATGAAAAGGATGCCAGGGAGATGGGCAGGACATCCACCGGAGTCCGTGGCATCAATATTGAAGAAGACGACGAAGTGATAGGCGCGATCAACTACGATCCTTCAGCCGAGGACGCTTCCGAGCACACTGTGCTGGTCGTCAGCGAGAATGGATTCGGTAAGAGGTCCGGCATCGATGAGTACAGGATCACCAAGAGGGGAGGAAAGGGAGTGAAGACGATCAACATCACCGAAAAGACCGGAAAGTTGATAGCCATTAAGAATGTGACCGAGAACAACGACCTTATGATCATTGAAAAGTCCGGTCTTACCATCAGGATGGGAGTTTCGGACATCAGGGTTGTCGGTCGGGCGACTCAGGGTGTAAAGCTTATCAACATAAAGGAGGGAGACTCGATAGCAGCAGTCTCTACAGTTGACAAGAATGGCGAGGAGGAAGAAGATATTAACAACTAAATACCAATACTAATCATGAAAAAGATTTTGATTGTTCTGGCATTGATCGCTTCCGTGCAGGTCGCGAATGCCCAGGGTGGTGTAGCCGGAGCCAAGAAGGCTCTTGACGCTGCCCTCGAAGCTTCACAGAATGCTAAGAAGGCCACCAAGGTCGCTACCTGGACCAAGCTGGCTGAGACCTATCTGGATGCTTACAACGCTCCTTCAGCAAATGTCTGGGTCGGTGCTTCCGAGAATGAGCTCAAACTTGCAATGGGTAATGACAAGCCTTCATCAACCGAGAACGTTGTCCTTGGAGGCGAGCAGTATGTAAAGCAGGTTTTCTCCAACAAGAACCTCTACTTCAACTCAAGAGGTCAGCTTGAGTTCGTCGATGTGACCAAGCCGGTCGTGGAGAATGCCCTTGGAAAGGCTCTCGAGGCTTACAAGAAGGCTTACGAGATTGACACCAAGGCCACCAAGACCAAGGAAATCGCTGACGGTATCAAGAGCATCGTCACCAAGTACACCAACGAGGCTTACAACGCCTACACCCTTGGTAACCTGGTAGCTGCAGAGCGTTTCTTCGAGAACGCTTTCTCAGCATCCGCCCAGAAGCCCAGCGCAGCTATCGACACCAGCGCCCTTTACAACGCCGGTTTCACTGCTTTCAGCGCAGAAAACTACGGCAAGGCAAAGGTCCTCTTCGAGCAGTGCCTCGACTATGGCTACTTTGCAAAGGACGGTGAGGTCTATGTCAAGCTCGCCGACTGTGTTGCCAACCTCGACACCACTGCTACCGGCAAGGCCCTGCAGAAGGATTATCTCGAGAAGGGTTTCACCAAATTCCCTCAGAGCCAGGGTCTCCTCATCGGTCTCATCAACTATTATGTGACCAGCGGACAGGACACCGAAAGGTTGTTCACCCTCATCAACGACGCCAAGAAGAACGAGCCCAACAACGCATCCCTCTACTATGTCGAGGGTAACACCCGTGCCCAGCTCGGTCAGTACGACGAGGCTGTCGCTGCCTACGAGAAGTGCGCCCAGATCGATCCTAACTACGAGTACGGTTACATCGGCGAGGGTCTGATGTTCTACAAGCAGGCTGAGGAACTCGTCGAGAAAGCCCAGAACGAGATGGACGACAACAAGTACATGGCCCTTGTCCAGCAGTTCGAGAAAGCTCTCAAGAGCTGCATCGAGCCTTTCGAGAAGGCTTACAGCATTACCAAGGACGAGACCATCAAGGGTAGCGTCGCCGAGTACCTGAAGAACGCCTTCTATCGCTTCCGCGATGAGGATCCCAAGTTCATGGCCGGTTACGAGAAGTACTCCAAGCTTGTCAACTAACAGGACAGCTCAGACAAACCAAAAAGGGTCGACCGTCAGGCCGACCCTTTTGTTTTGGGGTGCGATGTGGGGCTCGAACCCACGACACCCAGAACCACAATCTGGTGCTCTACCAACTGAACTAATCGCACCGTGTTGGAGATTGCAAAGATACAAAAAATTCTTTCTTTGCAAGAATTTCCGATAATAATTATCTTTGTCCATGCGGAGATTCTTTACTTCCTGCCTATTCCTTTCCCTTGCCGCATTCGCGCAGGCCCAGATCGTCGGACACATCCCTCCGGCCAGGTCGCTGACCAATCTTCCAGACACCGTCACCATATTCATAATGGGCGACGTCATGATGCATGCCGACCAGATCACAAATGCCAGGAAATCCGACGGGACATATTCCTTCCAGACCTATTTCGAGGCGATGGAAGGACTGATCAAGGAATCCGACCTCGCCATTGCCAACATGGAATTTACCCTTGCCGGAAAACCCTACACCGGCTATCCCTGCTTCTCTGCTCCTGATGGTTTCGAGGAATATGTGGCCAGCTGCGGGGTGGACGTCTTCCTGACAGCTAACAACCATATCCTTGACAAGGGACGGCGTGGCTTGGAGAGGACTTTGGAAAGGTATTCAAAGATGGAAAAGGCAGGAGTTGTGAAGTACACCGGCACCGCCCTTTCTTCAGAGGACGACAAGGGGCGCTTCCCGCTGTACATCAGGGTCAAGGGGATCAAGGTAGCACTGGTCAATTTCACCTACGGAACCAACCAGGAGATAGAAAGTCCTTTACCGAAAGTCCATGTCACCGATAAGACTGAGATTGGGAAGGCCATCCGCAAGGCGAGGGAGGCCGGAGCGGAATTCGTAGTGGCCCTTCCACATTGGGGAATTGAATATATTCTCAACCACTCAAAGGCCCAGGGAGACCTTGCGAAGTGGCTTGTCGCCTCTGGCTGCGATGCCGTGGTAGGAGCCCATCCCCATGTGGTTCAGGATTCCGAAACCTTGGATGGCGTTCCGGTCGTATATTCATTAGGGAATGCCGTCTCCAACATGAGCGCCATCAACACCAGGATAGGCATGGCAGTCAGGCTAAGGATAGCTAGCGACCGTTCAGGGGAGAGGAGGATGCTTTCACCTGAATATATCCTCACCTGGTGTACCCGTCCCGGGACCCTTACGGACAGCTATGCCGTAATTCCGGTCAGGGAATTCATCGGGAAGAGGGATCTGTGGAAGAATCCCTCGGACTATGACGAGATGATCGCTTCCTACCACCGGGTGAAGGAAAAGACCGGCATTGTTGATTGATTAAAGAACAGGTTTAATAAAATATGAAGAAAACCATCACACTGGAAACTGTGGACCCCGTGGAGATTTTCGGGGTAGGAAACAAGATTCTAAATGAGTTCGGAACTTATTTCCCCGGCTTGAAGATAGTCGCCAGGGGCAATGAGATCCATCTCGACGGCAGGGAGGAGGACGTGAAGAAATTCGAGACCAAGTTCGCAGAGCTTGTGGAGAGACGCCATCATAAGATGAACCTGACGGTCTTCGACGTGGAGGATATCTTTGACGGTGAGAATTCAAGGGATCGTTTCGTTCGTGATGGTGATGCCATAATCGTCCATTCGACTGACGGTAAACCAATAAAGGCCAGGAATAAGAACCAGCAGGAGATGGTCAAGGCCTATTTCAACAGCGACCTTGTCTTCGCAGTAGGCCCTGCCGGTACGGGAAAGACCTATGTGGCGATTGCCCTGGCTGTCCGTGCGCTTAAAAACAGGGAGATAAAGAGAATCATCCTTACCCGTCCTGCGGTTGAGGCTGGTGAGAGGCTCGGATTCCTCCCCGGAGACCTCAAGGATAAGTTGGATCCCTATCTCCAGCCACTGTATGACGCCCTTGGTGACATGATTCCTCCAAAAAGACTTCAGGATTTCATGGATGAGGGTATTATCCAGATCGCCCCGCTTGCCTACATGAGGGGAAGGACCCTGGACAGGGCATGCGTCATCCTGGACGAGGCACAGAACACCAATATGGCGCAGTTGAAGATGTTCCTCACCAGGATGGGTGTCAATGCAAAATTCATTGTAACCGGTGACGCCACCCAGGTCGATCTCCCGAAGAAAGAGGATTCAGGCCTTCTGAAAGGCATCTCACTCCTCAAGGGCATCAAGGGAATCAGTACCATATTCTTTACCACTGAGGACATAGTCCGTCATCCTCTCGTCACCAAGATAGTAAGGGCCTTTGACCGGAAGGAATCCGAAGAGAGCGGGGAAGAAGGGTAGGGACTATCTCTTTCTCCTTGTGGGATGGGCCAGGATCTGGATGTCAAGCCCGTCCACCTTGAATCCCTTGAAACGCTTGGAAAGCAGCATGTCCTCGATGTTCTTGTAGAGAATGTCGTCCGAGATTTCCATGTGGACATGGTTTACCGTGTCGTAGAGATGCATGTGCTTCCGGTTGTTGACATCGAAATACATCTTGTTGTTGGAACTCATCCGGTGCTGGTACAGATCGAGGGAGGCCAGTTGGGTGAGGATGTTATAAACAGAGGCCACGGTCACTTTCGTTTTTCCCTCCCGCAGGATCTCTTCAGTGACCATATCAGCGCTGGCATGGCCGAGTTTCAGCATGGCTTCATGGACGGCTGTTCTCTGGGCAGTCACCTTCAGTCCGAGCTTCTTTAGGCGGGAACGGAATTCCGCCATCCGTCTTTCAATGTCGGTTTTTTCCATACTGTCACAAATTTATACAAAAGCAATTTAAGTCCATCAAAAAAATTATGCCTATCTTTGTAAGTTAAGACAATTATCAATTGGAATGGAGAATATAAGATGTCTGATCATCGGTGGCGGGCCTGCGGGCTATACAGCTGCCATCTACGCCTCCAGGGCAGGTTTGAATCCGGTTTTATACGAAGGCATGGAACCAGGTGGCCAGCTGACCACCACAACTATAGTGGAGAATTTCCCTGGCTTCCCAGAGGGGGTGGATGCCAACCAGCTGATGACCGACATGCGTGCCCAGGCCGCACGTTTCGGAGCCGACATCAGGAGGGGAACCGTTACAGCTGTTGATTTCTCTTCGAGGCCGTTCAAGCTTACGATAGATTCCGAGACTGTGATCGAGGCACAGGCAGTGATAATTGCTACTGGGGCTACCGCCAGGTATCTCGGGCTTCCTTCCGAGCAGGAGTTCAGGGGCATGTGTGTAAGTGCCTGTGCGACCTGCGACGGCTTCTTCTATCGCAGGAAGGATGTAGCCGTGGTAGGTGGTGGAGACACTGCTTGCGAAGAGGCCACCTATCTGGCCAACCTCTGCAACAAGGTTTATATGATCGTGCGTCGTGATGTCTTCAGGGCTTCCCAGGCAATGCAGGAAAAGGTCAGGAATACTCCCAACATAGAGGTCCTCTGGAACTGCAACACCCGTGAGGTTCTTGGAGATGCTTCTGGAGTTACGGGAGCAAGGCTCGAGAGGAAGGATGGTAAGGTTTTTGATATCTCCATCGACGGGTTTTTCCTGGCTATCGGCCATCATCCGAATTCCGACGTGTTCAAGGAATTCATCCAGACCGATGAGAACGGCTACATCGTCACTTCAGGCAAGTCATGCATGACAAACGTTGAGGGAGTCTTTGCTGCAGGTGATGTACAGGATCCGAGTTTCAGGCAGGCGATAACCGCTGCTGCTTCCGGATGCAAGGCCGCCCTCGAAGTTGAGAAATTCCTGCTGTCGCATTGATGTTTATGGAAATGTTCAAGACAATCCTCAAAATCGCCGCCCTTGGGTTGGTGGCGACTCTTTCCCTTCAGGGGTGCAAGTCCGAGTACGACGCGCTCCTTAGCAGCAGTGACGTGGATGCCAAATATGCTGCGGCTTTCGATTATTTCAACAACGGTAAATACAGCAAGGCTGCCCGCCTGTTCGAGAACATGGCGGTCCAGACCAGCGGAACCGACAAGGACGACACGGTCCAGTTCTACTGGGGACTCAGCAACTATCGGTTCAAGGATTACTACACTGCTGAGACCAATTTCTCAAAGTTCCTCACGGTTTTCCCGCTCAGCCCGTTTGCAGACGAGGCTGCATTCCTGAGGATAGACTGCCTTTACCGCTCCACCTACCGGTCCGAACTTGACCAGAAACCAACCTATACGGCTCTCAGCATCATCTCCCAGTACATGGTTGAGAATCCCAACAGTTCCCACTTCCCGACCTGCCAGAGGATGGTCCACGAGCTTAATGAAAGGCTTGACAAGAAGTCTTATGACAATGCCAAGCTCTATTTCAAGATGGAGGATTACAAGGCTGCCAGGGTTGCGTTCAAGAACATCCTGAAGGATGACGCCGACAATATATACCGCGAGGACATTCTCTATTATGTCGCCAAGTCTTCATACAAATTCGCGCAGCTTAGCGTCGAGGCGAAGCAGAAGGAGCGTTATCTTACCTTTGTGGACGACTATTACAACTTTGTCGGGGAAGTGCCAGAGTCTCCTTATCGCAGGGAGCTGGATGTACTCTACAGGCGAGCCCAAAAGGCTCTCGGCCGTTATTCCGGTCCTGAGGATGATCTCGACGCGGATGACAAGGACTTCGAGAAGGAGAGAAAGAAAATATTGAAACAATCCGACTCGGAGGGATAGTAATATAATTGGATAATAATTAATCATCGATATGGAAGTCAAGAAGAAGACCCCGGTGAACACTATCACCAGGGATGTAAAGTATCTCGCCGAACCTACCGGCAACATCTACGAAACAGTGGTCCTTCTGTACAAGAGGGCCAACCAGATAGCACTCGAGGAGAAGAAGGAACTTGCCAAGAAGCTCGAGGATTTCCGTTCCGACCGCGACACCATGGATGAGGTGTTCGAGAACAGGGAGCAGATTGAGATCTCGAAGTACTACGAGAAACTTCCCAAGCCGGACCTTATCGCCATCACCGAATTCGAAGATGGTGAACTCTATTACAGGATGGCCGGAAAGGAGGAATAATCCGGGGCTATGCTAAGGTCCCTTCAGATCAGGAATTACGTATTGATAGACTCTCTGGATGTCGATTTTCCGGAGGGTCTAGTCATTATTACGGGCCAGACCGGAGCCGGGAAGTCCATTATCCTGGGAGCACTGTCGATGCTTCTTGGGGCCAAGGCGGATGCTTCGGTGATCGGCCACGGCCAGGATACCTGCGTGGTGGAGGCTGAATTCCTGGTACCCGCCGATGACACCCGGATCATTGGCGTCCTGGAGGACAATGAGATCGAAACGGATGGCGGGCTCCTCCTGATACGAAGGGTCGTTTCCAGGTCAGGGCGTTCCCGTTCCTTCATCAACGACTGTCCGGTCAACGTACAAGTTCTTCAGGCTGTCTCTTCAAGACTCCTGGACATCCATTCCCAGCACCAGACCCTTCTCCTTACTGACCGCTCATTCCAGCTTGGTCTCCTGGACCATTTCAGCGGGAATGTCGGTCTGCTTGAGGAGTGCTCGTCACACTACTCGAGTCTGAAATCACTGGAAAAGGAGCTCTCTGAAGTTTCCTCGAGGCTTGAAAAGATCAATTCCGACCGGGAATATGTCCAATCCCGTTGGAAGCGCCTGGATGAAGCGGCCTTGAGAGAGGGTGAGCTGGAGGAATTGGAGGCTGAGCAGAAGCAGCTTGCCAATGCGGAGACCATCAAGGAGAATCTCTATGGAGTTGAGGAGATCCTGGACGGTCTGGACCTTAAAGAAGTCCGCAAGAAACTGGAAAAAGCAGGGAATTACCTCCCTGAGGCTATGAACCTTGCAGAGAGGGTGGAATCTTCCCGGACTGAGTTGAAGGACATCCTGGAAGAGGTAATGTCGATCAATTCCAGGACCGAACTGTCACAGGGAAGACTTGATGCCGTCGAGAGCCGCATGGCGCTTCTCTATGACCTGATGAACAAATATTCAGTGTCCTCCGTTGAGGCGCTGATCGAAGAGAGGGAGCGTCTGTCGGGTGAGCTTTTTGACTCCGACACCCTTGAGGAACGGAAGGAAGAGCTTTCCCGCAGGCTGTCTTCACTTGAAAAGGAGACAGAAGGAATATGTTTCCGTCTCCATGAAGCGAGGTCTGCTTCCTGCAAGGCATTTGCGGATGCAGTCTCCGCTGACCTCAGGTCCCTTGAACTCGAAAGAGCGGTTTTCGAAGTCAGACTTGAGGAAGTCCCTTTGACTTCCACAGGGACCGATTCCGTGCGTTTCCTGTTCTCTGCAACCGGTGGGGAACCGGTGGACGTGGCCAAGTGTGCTTCCGGTGGTGAATTATCCCGCCTGATGCTCTGCCTAAAGGCTATGATGAGCCGTTTCATGAACATGCCGACCCTGATCTTCGACGAGATCGATACCGGAGTGTCCGGAAGCGCCGCCGACAAGATGGGGCAGATGATCTGCTCAATGGGAAAGGAGATGCAGGTGTTTGCTATTACCCATCTACCCCAGGTAGCCGCCAAGGGGGAGGCCCACTATCTCGTTGAGAAAGGTTTCGACGGTGATGACCAGGCAAAGACCACTATCCGTCCTATCTCTGGGGAGGAAAGGGTGATGGAGATAGCAAGAATGCTAAGCGGCAGCCGTGTCACGGCCGCCGCTGTAGAAAATGCCCGGGTCCTTCTATCGGACTAAGGAAACTGAATAATCCTGATTGTATATCACCCTTCTGACGGCAGTGTTGACAAAACTGCCGCTGGGAGTCCTTTCCAGTTTGAAATCGCTCTGCAGACCTGTAAAGTCCACCCTGTCGAGTGCCCTGTGCCATCTCTTTCCGTATTTGGCAGCCAGGGTTGAGAAATACTTCATCAAGTCGTAACCGGAATAGGCTGAACGGCTGGGCTCGGCCTTGAAGAGTGCCCTGTACTGGAGCAGGAAGTCCTTGACATCCTTGGAGTCGTAATCCACGAAATAGGTCACGCTGGTGTGCATGTTAAGTTTGTGGAGCTGTTCGACATCGATCTGGTCATAGGTCCTGATCCTGGAAGTGCTGTAGAGGATTATCCCGGGCCTTCTGCTGGCCATCATATAGAGGTTCCTGACTGCTTCGATAAGGAAAACGGTGCTCCTGTCGGTGTAGTCGCAGGCGAGGATAAACCTGTTGGTGCCGCCAGATACCATATGGGATGATGCGGAACCCAGGGTTGTAGTAGAGTGGGGGAGTCCGGATTCTTCAAGCTCCTTTTCCACCTGGTCGGCATAAGATGATTTCTGACCGGAAGGAGTGATGACTATTACCTTGTCACCGGACTTGTAGTCGGAACGGATCCATCTGACCATGTCCTTTATCTGGACGGCAGTAGGAGTGGGAGCCTGAACCAAGTGGGAAAGGGAGTCGGCCAGGGATTCCACCTGCATGTCGAGAGGCGACACTATCCATGTCGCACCATCACTGACCGAAGAGACCTTCATTATGTCTGTCCTCGAGACTGGACCGATGGTGAAATCACTTTCTGAGAGCCCTGCGTGATTGACCGGAAGGCTACTCTGGGCCATATCATAGGTATGGAGGTCGATGCTAGTGCCTTCATTTCCCATTTTACGGGCTGCCAGAAGTGCACCGCAATAGAAATCCATGAACGAGACCTTGTCTCCTGACCGAGGTGAAGAGAAAGGCAGTAGCATCGTGATGTCCACATCATGCTTCCCCTCCCTGACGAAGAGGTCATCGAGGATTCCGCCCTCGTCCTTTTCCTCTTCAACGGCAACCGTGTCAGGAAATTCAGCTACTATCACCTCTTGTCCTTTCTCAATATCAGGTTGCGGGGTTACGCTGCGTCCTTCCCAGACTTCCGGATGGCGGGGAATCTTGAGATCCTGCTTGCGTTTGACCTTGTCGGAAGTCATTCCGTTGATGTTGATGATGGCTTCCTTGGAGACCCCGTATTTCCTGGCGATGGCATCCATATCCTCGAACCATTTCACCTTATGGATGAAATAGTCGTCAGCCTGTGGCTGTCCATCCACGGCAGCCTTAACTTCTTCAGTAACTGCTTGAACAGTTTCTTCGACTATCTCCTTTGCATTTTCTTCCTGGGGGATGTCCTTGACCGGGATCATCAGGATCTGGTTCTTCTTCAGTCCTTCGGTCTCCAGGTTCAGGGTAGGGTTTGACTCATAGATCTCTTCTATGGTAACCCCATAGGCCTTGCTGATCGAATACAGAGTCTGGCGTTCCTGGACAACATGGGAGTAGAAAACCTTTCCACCGGAACGTACCTTCTCTTTGGACACTGTGACAGGGGGTGCAACATAGCCCTGCGCCGAGACAGTCAGGTTAGCGGCTGCAAGGAGGAGCGAAGCTGCCAGTATGGGGATTATCTTTCTGTTCATGGGTTCTTGTACAAATTATCAGTGAACTCGAGCAGTTTCCTGCTGAACGACTTCCACGAAAGCCTGTCCTTTTCTGCTTTGATTGAACTGATACATAGGGTCTTGATGTTATCATCAGAGAAGAAGCGGCGTATTTCGTCTGCGACACAGTCGGGATCCGGCTTCTCCGCTACAAGCCCTGTACCGCTGTCACCGATGGCCTGTTTAAGCCCACCAACGTCCGTGACTACCATGGGCACCTCGAAGTGCCATGAGATCGCACTGATACCACTCTGGGTCGCAGAACGGTAGGGAAGAACGGCCAGGTCGGCAGCTGAGAAGTAATACTTTACCTCGGAATCCTTGATGTAGTTGGTGAAGAGCTTGATGTGGTCCTTTGCAGGAGACCGGTTGATTATCTCCTCATATTTCACGAAGGAGCCATAAGGCTCTCCTGCTACGATAAGGGTGTAGCTGCTGTCAAGTTTGCCGAAAGCTTCAAGAAGGATGTCGAGGCCCTTGTATTCACGGATGAGTCCGAAGAACAGGAGGTTTTTCCTTCCATGTTCAAGACCGAGGATATCCTCAGCCTCTTCCCGTGGGATCCTCTCTCCGAAATGGGCATAAACCGGGTGGAAGAGTGTGATCTTGGGGGACTTCGGCCTGATTCGTTCCAGATCTGCCGATACTTCGTCGCACAGGGTTACATTGCCGCTGCAGCCTGACAGGAAATACCTTGTCAGGGGAGCGTCGAAGATCCTGGGCTCGTGAGGTATGACATTGTGAAGGATGGAGATGACCTTGCAGTGTTTCTTGAGCCGTCTTGCTATCCAGCCAAGAGAAGGGGCAAACCATGACATCCAGTAACTGATGATTACGATGTCCGGTTTCCAATCCCTGATTGCCTTGTAGGTCTTTCGGTAAGTAAACGGATTTGCCGTATCCAGGAGAGCCTCGCTCTCGATGGGTACGGCATCATCGTCTTTAGTAACGTACTGGGTCTTTCCCGGAAACAGGAACCCCGGATACTGCCTCTTGAAATTGAACGCCTTGACCGTGTTTTCCTTTCCCAGTTCCAAGTAGAGACTTGCGTTGAACTGAGAAATCCCTCCTCTGAAAGGGTAGAAACAGGAAAGGAGTGCGATTCTCAAGTTACTCGGCCTTGGTTTCCGTCTGGGCTGGTGTAGAGGTTTCCTTGCCCTTGTTCTTTACGTATTCGCTGTTGAGTCCGGCGAGAAGGGCATCGGTGATGTCAAGGTCAGGATCGGCGCATGAAACAGGGGCGGGAAGGATTCCACCCTGGGTGGCGATGATCATGGCATACTTGTGCTCCTCATTGAATTGGTCGATGAAAGTCTTGATTGCGTCTGCGATCTGGTTCATCATGACCTGCTGCTCCTCAGCCATCTCCTGCTGCTTCTGGGCTGCATAGTTGTTGAAGCTGGCCTGCTGCTGCTGGAGTTTCTGGTTCCTTTGCTCGGCAACTGAACGGATAAGGACACCCTTGTCAAGATCACTCTGGAATTTGTTGACATCGCTCTGGAGTTTGTTTCCCCTGCGGTTAATCTCATCCTGGATGCTTTGGACCTTGGTCTCGACTACGGATCTGAGGTCATTGGCCATATCGTACTCGTTGAGGACCCTGTCGAGGTCGTACCATACGATGGCTCCTTCCTTTGCGGTGACTTCGACAGCCTCGCCTTCGGCGGCCTTTTTCTTGCTGTTTCCGTCAGCGGTCAGCTGGGCAATTCCGAGAGCAGCAACTGCCACGAGGGCTATAATGCTGAGAATCAGTGGTGTTTGTTTCATTTTATAGTTTCTTTAAATATTATTCAAGTTTACAAAAATAATTAAAAAATCTTAATCTTCGAAAGATAGGCCTGTATTGTTTGCTCCAACCCCATGTACAGGGCGTCGCAGATGACAGCATGTCCGATTGAAACTTCGTCCGTCCAGGGGATGGTCCGGATGAAGTACTCGAGGTTTTCCAGGTTGAGGTCGTGACCTGCATTCAGACCCAGGCCGAGTTCCCTGACGGTTTTGGCAGTCCTTAAGTATGGCTCAATCGCTTTCTCCGGTCCGGAGGGGTACATGGCAGCATAGTCGGCGGTGTAGAGTTCGACCCGGTCACAGCCGCATTCCTTGGCTCCTGCAGCCATCTCGGGTGACGGATCTATGAATATCGAAGTGCGTATTCCCTTGGCTTTGAAAACCTTGCATATATCGGTAAGGAAATCCCTGTTGGCCAGGGTGTTCCAACCCTGATTGGAGGTGATCGCATCGTGGGCATCCGGAACAAGGGTTACCTGGTCAGGTACCACCTCAAGGACCAGATCCACGAAACTGGGTATGGGGTTGCCTTCGATGTTGAACTCGGTCTTGACAAGCGGCCTGATGCTTCTGACATCCGAATAGCGGATGTGCCTTTCGTCCGGTCTGGGATGAACGGTAATACCTTCCGCACCGAACCTCTCGCAATCCACCGCAGCCTTTTCCACATCCGGCATGTTTCCTCCGCGGGCATTGCGGATAGTGGCTATCTTGTTGATGTTTACACTAAGTCTTGTCATGCGACAAAAGTAGTGATTTCTGTTCAGATTTTATCAGAATTGTAGTAATTTTGAAATTTGTAACCACTTTCATGCGGAAAATGAACATTGCAGTATATTCAAGGGATGAAGGTACCCTCTCCAATCCGAGGTTCGTCTCCATGGTTGAGACCCTCTCCAAGGGTCCCTTTGAATTCTACAGGATGAAGTCAGGGGAAGATATCCGTCCCGGCACCGACATGATAATGAGTGTCGGTGGTGACGGCACCTTCCTATCTGCGTCCAAGAGGGTAGGCCAGACCGGAATACCTGTGCTCGGAATCAATCTCGGGCGGGTCGGTTTCCTTTCCGAGTACAGTCCTGAAGAGGTTAGCGAAGCCCTTTCCGAGGGTTCCTACACCTTGGAAAACGGGGAGCTGCTGGAGACCTCCATCCATGGTGACATAATTGGCACAGAGTCTTCATTCTGGCCTTATACCCTGAACGAGATTTCTGTGCTCCGTTGCGGTGCCGCAATCTTGGGAATAGATGTATCGATCGATGGCAATCCCCTTCCTACTTATTGGGCTGACGGTCTCCTGGTCTCTACCAGTTCCGGTTCGACTGCATATTCATTAAGTGTAGGAGGCCCGATCTGCGTCCCTGACTCAAAAGTGCTCATCATAGCTCCGATCGCCCCCCACAACCTCAATGTCCGTCCTCTGGTGGTGCCTGACACCACACGTATTTCCATCTCCATGAGGTCCCGTGACGATAAGGTGACCATGTCTATGGACAACCGTAACCTTTTGCTCTCGGCTTCGGCCCGGATAGATGTGATGGTGGCACAGTTTTCGCTGAAAAGGGTACGTCTTGAAAAGTCAAGTTTCATCAAGGCGCTCACGACAAAGCTGTTCTGGGGTGAAGACATCAGGAACGGCGGAGAACAATTATAATGAAATGAACGACAAGAGCAAGGTTCCCACTCATGTGTCCATCATAATGGACGGAAACGGAAGATGGGCCCGTCAAAGGGGACAGGAAAGGGTTTACGGTCATTCCCACGGAGTTGAAAGCGTACGTGCCTGCGTCGAGGCTGCTGCCGAGAACGGAGTCCGCTATCTCTCCCTGTTTGCTTTTTCTGAGGAGAACTGGGGACGTCCGGAAGCCGAGGTCAACACTCTCATGGCGCTGATGTTCAAGTCGATAGCCGGAGAGATGGAAGCCTTGAAAAAGCAGGGGGTCAGGTTCCGTGTCCTGGGTAATCTGGACCGTATCGACAAGGACCTCCTGGCCTCCATCCGTGAGGCTGAGGCCATGACTGCACCTCCCGTAGGTAAGGAACCACTGCTCGACCTGATCATATTCTTAAGTTATAGCGGAAAGTGGGACATCCTCCAGGCGGCCAAGAGTCTGGCGAAGAAGTATTCAACGGATCCTGAAGGGCTGGATAATGCCGGCCTTGACGAATTCGGAGACCTTCTGGTTACTGCCGGGGTGCCTGATCCTGATCTTATCATCCGTACTTCCGGGGAACAGAGGATCAGCAACTACCTGCTCTGGCAGGCAGCATATTCAGAACTCCTTTTCGTCGATACGCTTTGGCCGGATTTCGGCAAGGAGGAGTTTCGTTCCGCCCTTGAGGAATACGCAAAGCGGAACCGCAGGTATGGAAAAGTTAAATAATTGCGTATATTTGCATTCTTGAATTTCAATGAAGTTTTTTTTGATGAAGATATATCGTCTGTTGTGTGTTGCTGCTCTTTCTTTGGCCTGCTTTACGGCTTTCGGCCAGGAAGTGGAGACAGTGAGCGAGCCTGTGGAGATAGATTATGACCAGCCGCAGACCTACCTTGTTGGAGGTGTGCTGGTTGAGGGCAACACTCATTTTTCATCCCAGCAGATCATTTCCCTGACTGGACTTCAGAAGGGAATGAAACTGACGGTGCCGAGCGACGACATCACTTCAATAGTCTCGAGGCTTTGGGGACAGAGGTATTTTGAGGATGTGGCCATGGAAATCGACCACCTGAGCGAGGCTGGGGATTCGGCATGGTTCAAGATCGTCATCAAGGAACGTCCGAGGGTTTCATCATGGCTGTTCACCGGAGTAAAGAAGAGTGAGGAGAAGGACCTGAGGGAGAGGCTAGGCCTCCGAAGGGGAGGGGAGTTCTCTGAATATGTTGCCTCCACTTCAGTCGGAATCATCAAAAAATACTATTCAGAAAAGGGCTTCCTCAACTGCGATGTGGATGTCCAGACCCAGAAGGACACCATAATCAAGAATGCAATCAGGGTCAATTTCGCCGTTGACAAGGGCGAGAAGGTCAGGA
Source organism: Bacteroidales bacterium (assembly GCA_017962025.1). GTDB lineage: Bacteria > Bacteroidota > Bacteroidia > Bacteroidales > UBA932 > Cryptobacteroides. Next base: position 6,235 of record JAGCWD010000132.1, on the reverse strand, counting down.
TCCGGGACATAAATTTCGAAGGCAATGAGGGTGTCTCCGACTTCAAGCTCGAATGGGCTATGAAGAAGACCAAGGCGAAGAAGATCTACAACTTCTTCAGCAGCAAGAAATTCAATGAAAAGGAATATCCCCAGGACAAGCTTAACCTGATCAGCAAGTTCAACGAGGCCGGTTACCGCGATGCACGTATCGTAAAGGATTCCATCTACTATGTAGAACCTGGACGACTCGGTATAGACTTCAAGTTTGACCAGGGCAAGAGATACTATTTCAGGGATATTACCTGGACCGGCAATTCAGTCCACTCTGCCGACCAGCTCAACACCATCCTCCAGATCAAGAAAGGTGATCCTTACGACATGGTCACAATGCAGAAGAGGCTTTCCGGAGGTGGCAAGCAGACCGACTACGATGTGTCCAAACTGTACCGTGACGAGGGTTACCTGTTTTTCCAGGTAACACCTGTCGAGTTGAATATCGAGGGTGATTCGGTGGATGTGGAGATGAGGATTTCCGAAGGCAAGCAGGCAACTCTTAACAATATTATTATTAATGGTAATGACCTTACCAGCGAGAAAGTTGTCCGCAGGCAGATCTACACCAGGCCCGGAGCCCTTTTCAGCCAGACCAATTTCGAGAGGTCGATCAGGGAGATCGCTTCCCTTGGACAGTTCGATCCTGAAGCAATATCCAGCGAGGGCGGCTATTCCATAGTCCCCAACCAACTCAACAACACGGTTGACCTCGTGTACAATGTCACTGAAAAGCCTTCCAGCCAGCTTGAACTGTCCGGAGGTTGGGGTGCCAACACATTCGTTGCGACAGTGGGTGTAAGCTTCAACAATTTCTCCACCAGGAGGATGTTCGACAAGAGCGCATGGAGGCCGGTTCCTCTCGGAGACGCCCAGAACCTTTCCCTGCGTTTCCAGACCAACGGTACCTATTACACTTCACTCATATTCAGTTTTACCGAGCCCTGGCTCACTCAGAAGAAGCCTACTTCCCTGAGTCTCCAATCCTACTACACCCGCCAGACCGACTCCTATCTCGCGATAGGTATCTTAAGCAACGACAAGGTCATGCAGGTCTATGGTTTCACCGGTGGTATCGGTACACGTCTGAAATGGCCTGACGACTATTTCACATTCTACAACGGACTGAGCTGGCAGGTCTATGACCTGAAGAACTGGTTCAGCGGCTACTTCATGTTTACTGACGGAAGGTCCCATAACCTCAGTTACACTTCTACCCTGAGCAGGACTTCCACTGACCAGCAGATCTACCCGAGATCCGGTTCGATCTTTTCTGCCAGCGTCCAGCTGACTCCTCCTTACTCACTGTTCAGGAAGAAGGATCTGGGCAACATCAGCAGTTCCGGCAACCCTGCAAAGGTCGCCAGCTACAAGGACATCAACTATGACACCTGGACTTCCCAGGACCGTTACAAGTGGATAGAGTACCACAAGTGGAAGTTCAGTGCCGAGACCTACACAAAGGTGGTAGGAGACTTCGTGGTCATGGGAAGGGCCCAGTTCGGTTATCTGGGTTATTACAACCGCCGTTGGGGTTATTCTCCGTTCGAGGGCTTCCGACTCGGAGGAGACGGAATGTACGGCTACGACACTTATGGATCCGATGTCATCTCCTTACGCGGTTATGAGAACTATTCCCTTACACCTTGGGAGGCGACACCTTACAACTCCAACGGATATTACGCAGGTAACGTCTATGACAAGTTCACCATGGAGTTCCGCTATCCGGTTATCCTGCAGCCTCAGTCAACTATCTTCGTGCTGGGCTTCCTGGAGGGAGGTAACTGCTGGTCCGACATCAAGAAATTCAATCCATTCCAGATCCAGCGTTCAGCCGGAGTCGGTGTGAGGGTGTTCCTGCCTATGATCGGACTCCTCGGAATCGACTGGGGATATGGTTTCGACAACCCTGTCAAGAAGGAGAGAAGCCAGTTCCACTTCATGATCGGGCAACAGTTCTAGTAGTTATTTTTATTTTTATTTATAAATTTGCACGACCTTTGCATAAGCACCCAAATTAGCAAACTGATAAATTGAAATTGATATGAAAAAGATCTTTTTGTTTGCCGCAATGGCATTATTCACTCTCACTGCTTCAGCGCAGGTGAAATTCGCCTATGTCGACTTCAACGAACTCGTTATGCTCATGCCCGAGTCTGATGCTGCTAGAACTCAGATGCAGACCGCCCAGAAGGAGGCCAGCGAGACTTACGAGAGCATGGTCAACGAGGGCAATGCCAAGTTCAGCGAGTATCAGCAGAAGCAGTCCACCTGGACTGCGGCCATCAAGGAGAGCAAGGAGAAGGAACTGAGTGATATTCAGAACAGGATCCAGGAATTCCAGCAGACCATCCAGGTCGAGCTTCAGCAGCAACAGCAGCAGCTCATGGAACCCATCCAGAAGAAAGCCCTAGAGGCAGTTGAAAAACTGGCCAAGGCAGGTGGCTACACCATGGTGTTCGATCCCTCTCAGTTCCTGTATTTCGACAAGTCCCAGTGCAAGGACCTTACCCCTGACGCCAGGAAGGCTCTCAACATCCCTGCAGGAAGGACTCTCGAAGCCCTCCAGAAGGAGCTCCAGGCCCAGCAGCAGCAATAAGTCGAATTATCCATCGATAAAAGCAGGCCCTTCCGGCCTGTTTTTTTTTGACTCTAACTAAAATATTCCTATTTTTCTTCAAGATTGTTGTTATTTCTGTGTTTTATTCTATACATTTGCAACAATTATTGACGTAATAGTATAATTCCATAATTAATAATGCAACATAGGGTTATTGATGCCAAAGATGTAGTTATCAGGTTCGCAGGAGATTCCGGTGACGGAATGCAACTCACAGGTACCCTTTTCGCCAACCTTTCTGCAATCTATGGCAACGGTCTCTCCACTTTCCCGGACTATCCGGCCGAGATCAGGGCCCCAAAGGGGACTGTCGCCGGAGTTTCGGGTTTTCAAGTCCATATCGGTAGCGGTAAAGTAAGTACACCCGGTGATTTCTGCGACATGCTGGTTGCGATGAATCCGGCTGCCCTGAAGGCCAACGCCAAGTGGCTTAAGAGAAATGCCACAGTACTGGTCAACGAGGATGCTTTCGATGACCTTGGCCTCAAGAAGGCCGGTTTCACGGGCAATCCTTTCGAGGAGCTTCACATTGAGGACAGGAATATCATCATCGCTCCGATTACCAAACTTACGGAGGAGAGCCTGAAGGATAGCGGACTGGACATTGCTTCAATCCACAAATGCAAGAACATGTTCACACTCGGGATGGCCTGTTTCATTTACAGCCGTCCCTTGGACTATGTCTATACCTATCTTGAGGGCCGTTTCCGGAAAAAGCATCCGGAGATGATAGAGCCCAACCGCAAGGTGGTTAATGACGGCTACAACTATGCTTCAAACATCCAGGCTGTTGCCGACACCTACACTGTCATCCCTGATGTCAAGGAGAAAGGTGTTTACAGGAACATAACCGGAAACCAGGCACTCGCATGGGGTTTTATCGCTGCTTCCGAGAAGTCCGGCCGCCCTCTGTTCTGCGGATCCTATCCGATAACTCCGGCCACGGCCATCCTTGAGGAACTTGCCATCCATAAGAATCTCGGTGTCAAGACCATGCAGACAGAGGACGAGATCGCAGGAATTTGTTCCGCCATCGGAGCCTCCTTTGCCGGCAACCTGGCTGTAACCACTACCTCCGGTCCCGGTCTTTCGCTGAAGTCCGAAGCTCTCGGACTTGCTGTGATGACCGAACTCCCAATCGTGGTTGTGGATGTGCAGAGGGCAGGCCCCTGCACCGGAATGCCGACCAAGACAGAACAGACTGACCTCAATGAGGCCCTCTATGGCAGGAACGGTGAGAGCCCCGTAGTGGTGATGGCTTCCCATTCTCCGGCACACTGCTTCGAGGCTGCATTTATGGCTGCAAAGATTGCCCTGGAACACATGACTCCGGTCCTTCTTCTCTCCGAAGGGTTCCTGGGGAACGGTTCGGAGCCTTGGAAGATTCCTTCTATGAGCGATTTCCCTTCGATCAAGCCGCGCCTTGCCGTTGCTGACGGTTCGAAGTTCCAGCCTTTCGAAAGGGATCAGGAGACCCTTTCCAGGAGTTGGGCTCCTGCAGGGACCCCTGGACTTGAGCACAGGGTAGGAGGTCTTGAAAAGACACATGCCGGTGTGCTTTCGACAGATCCTGACAATCATGCCCTCATGGTTGCAGAGAGAGAAGAAAAGGTGCAGAGGGTATCCCGTGACTTGCCGGATATTGTGATTGACGGACCTTCCAGCGGTGATATCCTGCTTGTTGGTTGGGGCGGTACTCTCGGACATATCATGACTGCGGCTGAGGAACTCCGTAAGAACGGTGTCGAGGTCAGCCGTGTACATTTCGACTTCATCAATCCTCTTCCTGGGAACACCAGGGAGGTTCTTTCAGGCTTCAGGAAGATTGTGGTCTGTGAGCTTAACAACGGCCACTTCCAAACTTACCTGAGGAGTTGTTTCCCGGAATTCGATTATGTCGGTTGCAACAAGGTTCAGGGACAGGTGTTCCTCGTCAGGGACATCGTTGAAGCTGTTGCACCCGGTCTTCTAAACGGAAAGGAGGACTAAGCCATGGCAAAATATACATTCAAGGATTTCAAGAGCGACCAGGAAATCAGGTGGTGTCCCGGTTGTGGTGATTTCTCCATTCTGGCAGCCCTCCAGAGGGTCCTTCCCCAGGTCTGTGAAGAAAAGGGGATAGACAAGGACAAGGTAGTTGTCGTGTCCGGAATCGGTTGTTCTTCCAGGTTGCCTTATTACGTTGACACTTACGGCTTCCACAGCATACACGGACGTGCCACTGCTATCGCCACCGGAATAAAGGTTGCCAACCCTGATCTCTGCGTTTGGCAGGTGAGCGGGGACGGAGATGCCCTTGCAATCGGTGGAAACCATTTCATCCATGCTATCCGCAGGAACATCGACTTGAACCTTATGCTCTTCAACAACCGTATCTACGGAATGACGAAGGGACAATATTCTCCGACCTCGATGCTGGGAACGGTCACCAAGACTTCTCCCTACGGAACCGTGGAGCCTCCGTTCAACCCCGGTAGCCTTGTCCTTGGAGCGAAAGGTACTTTCTTCGCCCGTGGAATAGACACTGAACTTGCTCTCAACCAGGAGATCATGCTTGAGGCTTCCCGTCATCACGGGACTTCCGTCATGGAATTCCTGACGAATTGCGTAATCTTCAACAATGGTTCCCATGCACATATTTCCGACAAGGAATTCAAGGCTGACAGGACTATAGTCCTACGTGACGGTGAGAAGATGATCTTCGGCAGGAACCGTGACAAGGGAATCATCCTGGACGGATGGAAACTGAAGGTAGTTACCATTGGAGAGGATGGAGTGACTGAGGATGACATCCTTACTCATGACAGCCGTTCTGACAATCTCGGCCTCCAGACAATGATTGCAGAGATGAAGGGACCTGATTTCCCGGTTGCTCTCGGTGTTATCCGCGATGTGCCTGAAGCCACTTATGAGGACGAGGTCGCACGCCAGGTCGAAGAAGTCAGGTCGAAGGCCAGGGTCCACAACATGGATGAGCTTCTTCACAGCGGTTCTACCTGGGAACAGAAATAGAATGTTTGATCAATAAATACGTAACAATACCCATCATTATGAAAACCACAGAAATAATGGCCCGTCTCCAGGCCAAGTATCCTACAGAGAAGGAATATCTCCAGGCGGTACAGGAGGTCCTTGAGTCCATCGAGGATGTTTACAACCAGCATCCTGAGTTCGAGAAGGCTAAGATCGTCGAAAGGCTCGTCGAGCCCGACAGGATCTTCACTTTCCGCGTGACCTGGATCGACGACAATGGTGAGGTCCAGACCAATCTGGGCTACCGCGTCCAGTTCAACAGCGCTATCGGTCCTTACAAGGGAGGTCTCCGTTTCCACAAGGCTGTGACCCCTTCAATGCTCAAGTTCCTCGGTTTCGAGCAGACATTCAAGAATGCCCTTACAACCCTTCCTATGGGTGGAGCAAAGGGTGGTTCTGATTTCGACCCGGTCGGCAAGTCCAACGCTGAGATCATGCGTTTCTGCCAGGCCTTCATGCTCGAACTCTGGCGCTGCATCGGTCCCGACCAGGATATTCCTGCCGGTGACGTGGGTGTTGGTGGCCGTGAGATCGGCTTCCTGAACGGAAT
>JAGCWD010000012.1 GCA_017962025.1 Bacteroidales bacterium | reverse complement strand
GAACTCGAACATATTCCCCATAATCTTCGCTAAGGCGCTCAACACCGCACCAGAAAAGGATAACGAGATTTCAGGACTCATGATAATGGGCGTGAGCGGCGGAGCCCTTGTTCCGGTGATAATGGGAGCCGCCTCTGATGCGGCAGGCAGCCAGAATGGAGCTGTCCTGGTGCTCGCTGTTTGCATAGTCTATCTCCTGGCTCTGATTCCATTGATGGTGAAACTTGAGAAGAAAGCTAATAACCAATTATGAAAAAGACCATTACAATTATCGGATCCGGAATGATGGGATCCGCGTTGGCGTTCCCCGCCAGGGAGAATGGACATGATGTCCGCCTGGTAGGAACTCCTCTGGACAAGGAAATAATCGAGACCTGCAAAAAGACCGGTCAGCATCCCAAGTTCGATTATCCTTTCCCTGAGGGAGTAAAGTATTACTTCTATGAGGAATGGAAGGAAGCCGTTGACGGGGCTGACTTTGTTATTGGAGGTGTCTCATCTTTCGGGGTGGACTGGTTCCTTGACAATATACTTTCGGAACTGGATCCGTCGATGCCTGTGCTGTCCGTTACAAAGGGATTGATAAACCTCGATGACGGAACTCTGATCTCATATCCTGAGTATTGGAAAAGGGCTTTGGCCCAAAAAGGTATCAACCGTGAGATCTGTGCGATCGGTGGCCCTTGCACTTCCTATGAACTGGTTTATCATGACCAGTCTGAGGTGGCTTTCTGCGGTAAGGATTCCAAGACTGTCAGGATGATGAAAGAGGCCATGCAGACTTCTTACTACCATATATCCCTGAAGAATGATGTAGAGGGTCTGGAGAGTGCCGTTGCCCTCAAGAACTGTTACGCACTGGCGATTGCCATGACGATCGGCCTGGTCAACCGTCACAACGGTACGGCAGCCGGGCTTCAATTCAATTCCCAGGCTGCGGCATTCTATCAGGCGGTAAAGGAGATGAGGTTACTGCTTGAAATGCAGGGTGCCAGCCGTGACTGTGAAAACATTGGAATAGGTGACCTTTACGTTACCGTTTACGGAGGTCGTACGCGCAAAATAGGAATCCTTCTTGGAGAAGGGAAAACTTATGAGGAAGCCCTTGAGATCCTCTCCGGAGTAACTCTTGAAAGCCTCGTGGTCTCACGCAGGGTCTATGCAGCAATGGTCAGGAAGGCGGAACTTGGACTGGCTGACCTTTCGGAATTCCCCATGCTCTGCCATGCAGCCGCAGTCCTGGATGAAGGGAAGGATGCTGAACTACCATGGGAAGATTTTACGTTTGACGAAACAGAATAATCAAGGCTTTGGATGAGATATAAAGGATTTCTGTTGGGACTGTCTCTCATGGCGTTCATCCCTTCCGCTGTGTTTGGAAAGGATCAGCCGCGGACTGTTTACATGAGCTTCGTCCTTCATGGCAACATGAACTATGACCGTTATGTCCGCACCACCATATGGGAACAGTTTCCGGTCATCTATGGCAACCTGCTGGATTTCATGGATGATCATCCTGATTTCAAAGGGCAGGTCCAGTTTTCCGGGCAGACGGCGGGCTCCCTCATGATAACGGCCCCGGAAGTGATATCGCATGCCCTTGAGCTGCAGCGAAAGGGGCAGCTGAACTTTACAGGAACTTTCTATTCGGAGCCTGTAAACGTAAACATGGACGGGGAAACCAATTACCGTTGCGCTTGGCTGGGCACGAAGATTATCGAAAGCCTCTCAGGCTCCACGGACGGTTTCTACCTGCAGGAACGGGCATATCATCCACAGTTGCCTTGGATATTCAAGGAAAGTGGTGTTTCGTGGGTTCCAGTCGTCACGGGCGGCGATGTTTTCCGGCCTTTCACCCTGAAAGGACTTGACGGCACCACTTCGGTATGCGTCCCGACATCAAGGGAAGGATTGCTTGAAAAGATAGCCCGCGCTCCTGATAACTCTCTCATAGTCATAGAAGAGGATTATGAGATTCCGCAGCATTTCAGCGACACGTACGACAAGATTGTCCGCTTCAACAAAGAACATCAGGATGTCAAAGTCGAATGGATAACCGTCAAGGATTATATCAGTCGCTTCGGCCTTGGAGAAGAGCGGTTTGTCGACCACAATGTCAAGGCGCGCGATCCCCAGAACGGTACTTATTCAAGGTGGACGGCCGATCCTCTCGACATAATAGTCCAGGAGGCGACCAATTCTGCCATGGCCGATTTCCGGTCCGCCCAGATGATAAACGCCTTGATGGTCCTTGTTACGGGATCGCCGGTTGATGTCCCGTTCGACGGTGCCGGAATAGTCCTGGAACGTGATCCGCTTGCCTGGAACATCGAGAACACGGATCTGTATCCTGAGGTTGAGGAAAAATATCTTTCCAGGAACGGGAAGGTTACCGTCCTGTCCAAGGCCGAGCATCTCCTTCTCTGGGCCGTTAACAGCGATGCCAAGGGCTGGGATCCGCTTTATGAACGCAGGAGGGAGAGGCTGTGGTCCCTCAAAACCAGCTCCAATCTTTCCAGGATGTTGATAGACAAGGCATTGGACAGGTTATCATCACATATCCGCCTGAAAGGTTACGATAAGTACTATCTCGTTGCTTCCCTTGAACAGGCCCGAACTGTCACGGTTCCTTTTGAAGAAGATTATCCATGCCTTTACTATGACCTTGGTACCGGAAAACCCTTGAATTCTTCGTCTTCATTCAGTGGAGGCATGGTAGGGCATGAAGTCGACATCCCTCTTCCGGCTTTCGGTTACAAGGCTATTGGAGTCAAACGTGCTGAAACCGCCGGGAATGCCTTATGGGCATCGGGGAATGAAGTTGAACAGGACGGAATACGTTTGCGGTCTGAAGGAGGCAATGTGATGATAGAGAGGAACGGAAGCACAATGGAATTAAGCCTGGCTCCGTTCAAGATACGCGCTCTTGCCGAGGTGACCCAAGGCACCAACGACGATATCTGGCGTCCATGCAAACCTTATGGCCAGGTACGTTCATCCATCCGTGAACTGGATGGTGCCGTCCAGCTCAGGATCCTTTCTCAACCCGACTGGCAAGTCCATCTAGAACAGGTTTTCACTATCCGGCGCGGAGAGATTGACTGCTCCATGTCGTTTACCTTCCCTAATCCATGTCTGGTGCGTCAGGATGGTCCATTCGAAGGAAGGAGTTATAACCCTGGAGGACTTGACCTTGTACTTAAGACTTTCAAGCCGGGAAAGCCGTTCTATGATATCCCCTATGGGATCTCCGGGAATTTGGACGGAGTCAGTTACCTTTGCCCGCTCAGCACGTGTTTTCTCCAGCAGGAAGGCGGCGGAATGATTGTTTCCCCCCAGACAGGGGAGCAGGCTTTTCGGGTGGATGCCGAGGCAGGGGAGGTCACCGTTTACCTGGGATCATCCACGACTTCCGGGCCGATTCACGATGTGGGACTTAGTTTTGAATCTCCTACCCACGTCAACCACGAACCAGCCTGGTACAGTGAGCCGTTCCATGGCAGCTATCATCACAGGATTATCCTGCGTCCCTATGATGGAGAGTGGGAACAGGAACATGTTCCGCTGATGTTCAGGAACTTCACTTCTCCGGTTTATGTAAGGCAGGTCTCAGGTTCCGCTGGACGGCTGCGTAAACGGATCTCTCCTGAACAGTCATTCATGAGCGTGGGGTCTCAGGATGTGGATGTAACCATGATGGATGTTGATGCGGAGGGAAACTGCACTTTAAGGCTAAACGGCAGGATCGGAGGGGAGCAGGAAGTAAGCGTGAAGATCGGGAGCAGGAGTGCAGATGTGAAAGTGGGTCCGTTTGGAATAGTGACAGAGAGAGTCAAATAATAATCGATGATATGAAAAGAATCTTAATCATTACATTGTTTGTCATCAGCGGTACAGTATTTTCCGCCGCCCAGCCGAAAGTGGTAGGCCACCGTGGCTGCCGCTTTGAGGGCCCGTATGAGAACACATTAGCCTCTCTTCAGTTCGCCCAGAAGGCTGGGGTCGATGCCGTGGAATATGATGTACATATCACGGCTGACGACAAGGTCATTGTCTTCCATGGCCCTGTCGTCCCAGGTACAGATGGCAAGGATGTCAGGAATATGACTATGTCCGAGGCCAGGTCAGTTATCCTTCCAGGGGGACACAGGATGCCTACGCTCGACGAATGGTTCGCCCAGGCTAGGAAGACTCCTGGCATAAAGATAATAATGGAGCTCAAGGCCCAGCTTTCCAAGGAGAGGGAGACCCTTCTCGTGGAAAAGTCGATGGATATGGTAAAGAAAGCAGGCATGGAAGGCCAGGTCGAGTACACCACCTTCAGTGAATGGATGTGCCAGGAGATTCACCGGGTAGATCCCAAGGCAAAGGTGATTTTCCTTTCAAGCGGGGTTTTTGTTCCCGATGCAGCCTACGCGAAGAAAATGGGATACGACGGTATCTCATATGACCTTAATGGTTTCCTGAACCGCCCTGAGATCGTGCGTCAGGCCCAGGAACTGGGAATCGAGACCACCCTTTGGCTGGTCAACGACTATGAAGTCGCGGATTGGGCCATCCTTCATGGGATCGACTGCATTTCCACTGACCATCCGGAAAAACTGGTCCCCTACATAAAGGCTGTAAAGGGCTATAGAAACAACGGAAAATAACTGGATATGGATTCGTTCAAGGAACTTGCTTCAAGGCGCAGAAGCCATAGGAAGTATTCCTCCCAACCGGTTACGGAAGAGGAATTGAAAACCATCCTTGGAGCTGCTTTGATGTCCCCGACCGCAAAGGGGCTTAGGAAATGGCATTTCGTTGTTACCCAAGACCAAGAAAGAATCTCCAGGTTAGGTGGAATCCGTACTTTCGGATCCTCTTTCCTGGCAGGAGCGCCTGCCGTGATTGCTGTCCTTGGGGAACCTTCTTCCCAGGAGATGTGGATAGAGGATGGGGCCATTGCTGCCGTCTCTATGCAGTACCAGGCGGAAGACCTTGGCCTTGGTTCTTGCTGGTGTCAGGTCAGGGGAAGAGAGAGCTGTGAAGAGGGTGTTTCCGCCGAGGAATTGGTCAGGCGGATCCTCGATGTAGGAGAGAAGTATTCCGTGCTCTGCCTGGTAGCTGTCGGCCATCCTGAGGATGTGCGTCAGCCTCAGGATGAAGCTGCTTTGAAGTGGGACCAGGTGGAATGGAAATAACGCCTATTGCATACTTCAAGTCCCCGTTTCCTGACAAATTCGGGATTCCCCGGCAGGCTGGACTGGTCGAGGGCCTTAGGGGACGCATAGTCTTCGTGCCTGGTTTCAAGTCAGCGGATGCCATAAGGGGCCTTGATGGTTTTGAATACATTTGGCTGATCTGGGGTTTTTCCGCCAATACGGCTTCCACAGACAAGACAGCTTTCCAGGCAACTGTCCGGCCGCCTAGATTGGGCGGGAACGAAAGGGTAGGGGTGTTCGCAAGCCGGTCACCATTCCGTCCGAACGGGTTGGGACTGTCATCAGTAAAGGTGGTTTCCATAGATTATGACGGACCGTCCATCGAGGTGGATGGGGCTGACCTAATGGATGGCACACCCATCTATGACATCAAGCCATATGTCGAATACACGGACTCACATCAGGGAGTGCGTTCCGGTTTCGTGGACTCCCATCGATGGGAGTCACTCGAGGTGGTTTTCCCGGAGGATGCCTCGTCTTCCGGAATCGACCTTAAGGTGCTGGCCGATGTCCTTTCACTTGATCCCAGACCGAAGTATCAGGATGATCCCCTTAAGGTTTATGGGATGACATTTGGTGGCCATGAGATCCGATTCAAGGTAAGTGGGAAGGTACTGACTGTTTTGGAGATAGTTCCTCATTGATTGTGTCAATTTGATTGAAGTCTGCAGTTATTTGTTAATAATTTTGACGAATAACTTGAATTTGTTAAGAAAATGTAATATATTTATAACCTGATAGACCTACAAACATTGGAGGAGAAGATATAATGCAAGAACAAGATTCTCAGAAAGGCAATATCCTGATCATCAACACAGGATCCACCACTACGAAACTGGGATACTATTCTGACGGCATACGCGTTTTCGATGAGAAACTCGAGCACACCGCTGACGAAGTTGCCAAGTACAAATCCGTCATGGATCAGAGCGACATGCGCCGGCAGGCCATAAAGGATTTCATGAGCAAGAAGGGCATCCCTCTTGAGGATGTCGATATAGTCATGGCCCGTGGCGGGCTTTTCACTCCCGTTATCACCGGTGTGTATGATGTGAACCAGGATATGAGGGACGTCCTGATAAGTTGCAGGGATGGACTTCACGCATGCAACCTCAGCGCGGTCCTAGCCGACGACATTGCGAAGGAGATTAACGAGATCCGCGACGCCAAGGGCGAGACGCCCCGCTTCGGCAGGACAACGGCATACGTGGCTGATCCTCCCATGGCGGATGAAATGCTTCCCGAGTGCCGTATGGGAGGCATTCCTGAGTTCACCCGCAAGACCCTTTTCCATGCCCTCAATTCAAGGGCTATAGTCAGAAGGTACCTCAGGGAACATGGCCACAAGACCAACGACGTCACTGTCGTTGTCGCACATATGGGTGGAGGTGCTACGATATCACTCCATCGCAACGGCCGGGTCTTGGATGTCAACCATGGCCTGGGTGGAGATGGCCCCATCACTCCCGAGAGGGCGGGATGCTGTCCTCCGTTCGAACTGATTGACATGTGCTTCAGCGGAAAATACACCAAGGAAGAGATCAAGAAGAAACTTGTGGGCAGAGGAGGGGCAGTTGCCTACTTCGGAACCAACAGCATGTTGGATGTGGAGAACATGGCCAACGAAGGGAATGAACTGGCAATCACATTCCTCAAAGCCTACGTGCTCAATATCTGCAAGTACATCGCCGCAATGTCAGCGACTGCTGACGGAAAGGTCGATGCCATACTGCTCACCGGTGGCATTGCCCACAGCAAGAAGCTCATGCAGGACATAAAGGACAAGATCGGTTTCATCGCCCCGGTGGAGGTTTTCCCCGGTGAGGATGAAATCAACAGTCTCGCCGAAAACGGCTACCTGATCCTTTCAGGAAAGACAAAGGTCCACACTTACAACAAGGACAGGCTGCTTGATGATTGAACCCACTAAAACTAATATGATATGGTAAACATAGATTGGAGCAAACTTAAATTCAGCTATACCAAGACGCGTGCGATTGTGTACAGCCGCTGTATCGATGGTGAATGGGAAGCTCCTGTTTTAACCGAGGACTTCAACATACCATTGAGCTCATTCGCTGGTGTATTCCATTATTCTCCCGCATGTTTCGAGGGTCTCAAGGCTTTCAGGGGAGTAGACGGAAAGATCCGACTCTTCCGCCCGGACATGAACGCCAAGAGGATGGCCGACAGTGCCAGATACCTGGACATGCCTTTCCCGTCGGAGAAGTTGTTCATTGACATGTGTGTCACGTGTGTCAAGGAAAACCTGGATTATCTTCCTCCGTTTGAAGCTTCAAGCGCATCCCTGTACCTGAGACCGACCCTGTTCGGAATCAATCCCCAGTTGGGAATCCATTCCGCTAATGATGTGATGTTCGTCGTCATGTGTTCTCCCGTCGGTACATATTCTGGAGCCTTGAGCCTCTTGCCCGGAACGGCTGTCCTTTCCAGGAATTACGACCGTGCTTCTACATTCGGGTCCGGTGGCTACAAGCTCGGAGCAAACTATGCACAGTCACTTCATGCGTACAACATCGCCCATGGAGCCGGCTACCGGGAGCTGCTATTCCTCGATTCGGCAACAAAGACGAAGATCGAGGAGTTCGGTTCATCCAATTTCTTCGCCATCAAAGGGAACAAATACATTACCCCTCTTTCTCACAGCGTACTTCCTTCCATCACCAATGCCAGCCTCCGGACGGTGGCTGCAGAGATGGGAATGGAGGTTGAAATGCGTCCGGTGTATGTCGAGGAACTGGCCGAGTTCGACGAGGTCAACTCCTGTGGCACGGCTGTCGTTATCACTCCCATATGCTCGATTGACGACAAGCCTACACTTGAAGGCACGGAAATCACCCGGACATTCACTTTCGGTACCCCTGACAAGTGCGGCCCCGTCAGCGAGAAACTATACTGGGAGATCATCGGGATCCAGAGGGGACTCAAGGAAGACACCCGCGGCTGGTGTATGTTCATAGACGGATAGGATGATGCCGGACCTGGGAGAGATAGAGGCCATCCTTCAAGAAGGAAGGATTGAGGAGGCCATAATGCTGCTGGATGAATATATCTCAGCATCAGTGGTCCCTTCGGACAGGGCTTACTATCTCCTTGGCAACGCACATCGGAAACTGGGTGACTGGCAGGGTGCTATAAACAACTACCTGGAAGCGATGGAAATCAATCCTGAGAGTCCGGCAGCCAACGCCTACAGTATCGCCAACGACATACTCGATTTCTATAACAAGGATATGTACAATCAATAATCATAAATCAGGAATTATGGCTAAAATGAAAGGAGCGACCGTCGTTGACACCGAGAGATGCAAGGGGTGCAATCTCTGTGTCGTCGCCTGTCCGCTTGACGTCCTTGCTCTGACCACCAAGGAAGTGAACCGAAAGGGCTATAACTTCGCCCATGAGGTTCTTGCAGACACCTGTACTGGTTGCGCATCATGTGCGACGGTGTGCCCGGATGGCTGCATAACTGTTTACCGTCTTAAAACTGAATAAGCTATGGCAGATCAGGAAATCATATTGATGACGGGCAATGAGGCAATTGCCCATGCAGCGATCCGCTGTGGTTGCGACGGCTATTTTGGTTACCCCATCACCCCACAGAGCGAGATATTAGAAACACTGGCCGTGGAGAAGCCTTGGGAAACAACGGGCATGGTGGTGCTGCAAGCCGAGAGCGAAGTGGCAAGTATTAACATGATATACGGCGGAGGTGCTGCCGGCAAAAGGGTAATGACATCATCGTCAAGTCCTGGTGTAGCACTGATGCAGGAAGGCATAACAAATATGGCAGGTGCCGAGATACCGGGACTGATTGTTAATGTACAGCGTGGCGGTCCTGGTCTGGGCACAATTCAACCCTCACAGGGCGATTACTTTCAGGCCACACGCGGTGGCGGTAACGGCGACTACTACGTG
>JAGCWD010000131.1 GCA_017962025.1 Bacteroidales bacterium | reverse complement strand
GTGGACCTGTCAACAGGAAGGAGAAGCATCCTCCACCTGAAAGCCCGGAAAACGAAGGCTAGCAGACCGAACAGCATCGACAGGATGACATATTCCCATCTGCAGGCTTTCAATGCCGTCAGGAACTCCGACCACTCCACATCCCTGAATGCAAAAAAGAGCAACGCTGCAGCAAGCAGGATGGACAATGTGTACTTGAGAATATTCCCGACCTTCTTGTTCATGGTAACAAATTTAAGTAAATTATCATTAACTTTGTGAGTTATGAAATCTATTTTAGGCATCGGAAACGCCCTCACCGACATCCTGGCAGTGTTCCCGGATGACTCTATGTTGCGGGAGTATCATCTTCCACCAGGAAGCATGCAGCACGTGGATCTCGAGACAGGTGACAGTATCTGGTCAAAGCTTAAGGAGTTTGGCGTGAAATACGTCCCCGGCGGGTCTGCGGCAAACACGATTACCTGCACCTCCATCTTCGGCATGCCATCCTGTTTCATCGGAAAGATCGGCAACGACGAACTGGGGCTTCTCTACAAGAGCACCCTGGAACAATTCGGTGTGAAGACCAAACTGCTGCTTGGCACCAAGGGGTCCGGCAGGGCAATGTGCTTCATTACTGGGGCGAATGCAGAAAGGACCTTTGCCGATTACATGGGAGCCGCCCTTGAGCTTGTTCCAGAGGACCTGAAAGAGGAGTATTTCGAAGGTTACGACTATTTCCACATCGAAGGTTACCTGGTACAGAACCAAGACCTCATCAGGAAGGCCGTCCAGATGGCCAAGGCTGCCGGTTGCAAGATTTCGATAGACATGGCATCCTACAACGTGGTAGAGTCAAACGAGGCATTCTTCCACAATCTGGTTGAGAAATATATCGACATTGTCTTTGCCAACGAAAGCGAAGCACGCGCCTACACAAAACTCGGCCCCCGCGAAGCCCTGGATGAACTCGCTTCCCAGTGCGAGATTGCAATCGTAAAGGTCGGAAAAGACGGTTCAATGCTAAAGCAGGGTGATGAATATCACTACATCGAAGCCTGGCCTGCAGCCACTATCGATGCCACCGGTGCCGGCGACACCTATGCCGCAGGATTCCTTTACGCCCACTCGCTTGGCATGCCTCTGAAAGTTTGTGGCGAAGTCGGCTCGATAATTGCGGCAAAAGTGGTTGAAGTAATCGGAACCAAGATCGACGTCCCCCGCTGGAGGGATGCAAAAGCCGAGATACGAGAACTGATAGCATCTGTCAATCAATAGGTTATGTTTGAATTTGTCAAGGATATTTTTAGGAAAAGGACTCTGAAGAAGCATGCGAGCACGGTTCCCACCGGCATCCTACCGCTCGACCAGATCAAATCATATGTCGCCATAATCGATGTCGAAGACACTTCTTACGACACTTGCAAATCGGCTATTATGAATTTTTTCAGGAGCATGGACATCCGTGGCGCTGTGTTTTTCCAGGACTTCCGCAAGATTGGAAGTGAAGACCGCCTGATCACCAGCATCCAGACCACAATTACCAAGAAAGACCTTGACTGGATCGGAAGGCCCAATAAATACAAGCTGGGTGTTCTGGAAGAGCAGAACCCTGACGTCTTCATATCCCTTATAAAGGATCCGGATTTTGCCATCGAATACATGACAAAAACTTCCAAAGCACGCTTCAAGATTGGAAGGAAACAGATGGACGGAAACCTCTTCGACCTGGTCATCAACGATCCGGTAGGAAAGGACATCTCCCAGTTGGAGAGTTGGGGAGCAATCAAGAACTATCTTGGAAAGATAATGTAACCCATGACAGGTATCCTTAAAAACATAGTCGTCGCGCTCAAGGGTTTTGCCATGGGCGCGGCGAATGTTATTCCGGGGGTTTCCGGCGGCACAATCGCCCTGCTGACCGGAATATTCAATGAGCTTATCGAAGCCCTCAACTCACTCATGAGCGTATCCACCTGGAAGCTTTTGTTCAAGGGCGACCTGAAGGGTTTCTGGAAGACAATTCATGGAACCTTCCTGCTTTGGCTGGCCATAGGAGTCATCCTGAGTGTCTTCTCCCTTGCCAAGCTCATGGAATATGTCCTCGCCCACCATCCGGTGCAGACATGGGCGTTTTTCTTCGGACTGATCATTGTCTCGGCCATATTCATGCTCTCGGACATCAAGGGATGGAGGGGAAGCGATTTCTTCTGGCTAGTCTTAGGAGTGGCACTGGGAGCATTCATCTGCCTCCTCTCCCCCACTGAAACCACCTCCGACCTCTGGTTCATAGCTCTCTGCGGAGCAATCGCAGTCTGCACCATGATCCTTCCGGGAATATCCGGTAGTTTCATCCTGGTCCTGTTTGGCAAATACGAATACATAATGAAGGCCGTGAGCGAACTGAATCTTCCGGTCCTGGCAGTATTTGCCCTGGGATGTGTCATCGGCATAGTGGCCTTTTCAAAGTTCCTTCACTGGCTGATTGGAAAGTACGAAAAGCCTACACTACTGGTACTGATCGGTTTTACCATCGGAGCACTGGTAAAGGTCTGGCCATGGGCCGACAAAGCCGCCTGCGAGGCCGCCAATGTCTTGAACGGAGTCACAGCCGGTACCCTTCACATAGGAGGAGCCATCACCTGGGCCATCCTAGGTGGAGGTTTGGTCCTCGCCCTTGAGCTTATCTCTAAAAAATCAACCCCGGCCCAAGACTAGTCCGCAGGAGTTTCCCTGGGAGAGAATCCGAATTGTTTTTTGTAGGCCCTGGAAAAGAAAGCTGGGTCCTTGAAGCCTGATTCCATCATCGCTTCACCCACCCGGCAGTCACCAGTGGAAAGAAGTCTCCTGGCTTCCTGAAGCCTCCGGTTAAGAATCCACTTTTCCGGAGTCAACTCGCTCACCTTCTTGAAATCCCTCTTGAATGAAGAAAGGCTTCTCCCTGTGTAACTTGCCAGTTCCGGCAGAGAAAGGTCAAACATGTAGTTTTCCTCCATAAAAGAAAGAAGGTCGATTTTCCACGGCTGGGTAAAATCGAACAAGGATGCATAGAAATTCCTGTCTTCTGCAAGTACGCAGCGAAGCCCTTCCATCCTCTTCATCCATGCTATCTCAGAAGGAAGGCTCTCTGGTGAGTCCAGATAGGGAGTAAGAGAGAGAAACAGGCTTTCCAATTCCGCCCTGGCAGGTATTTTCAGGATGGGGCTCTCGGAAGGAACTGCATCCAAGGGAAGATCATCCCTTGAAATTGACTTGAAATACGATAATAGGAATTTCCTGCAGAAAAAAAGGGCGATGGAGCGGAATGGAAGACCGTCCCTGGGTGACCAGGCATCCACTACAACCCTGAAATCCTTTCGCAGGAACACACAGTCTCCGGCAGACAGAACCGTTCTGTCATTGTTAAAAACAACCTCAGCACTACCTGAACTGACATATACGAGGGTGTGTTCCTTGATATGCTGCGGCCCCCGTACTTGTTCCTTTTCCACCAGGGAAAAGACGACTCCGGATTGATTAATCCTTTTGAATCCTTCCATATTCGCAAATATAATCGTTTTTGGACTTTTCAGTCAAATAATATGGACTTTTCAGTCAAATCCTTTTCCTCAACTTACCCTTTCTTTGCACAGATTAAAGAAAATAACGGACTTATCATGAATAAATTGTCTCCTGCTTTAGCAGTAATCTTCCTTTCTGTCTTTGCCCAGAACTCCCTCGCGCAGCAAACTACCGAAACCCAGGATACCCTGAACAGCGCCGTGGTAACCGGAACAAGGGTAGCAATGGACCGCGACAGGGTCCCCGCCCCTGTTTCTGTGATCGGACGCCGGACCATTGAACAAAGCGACAAGAGTTCCCTCATTCCTTCCCTGATGGAAGAGGTTCCTGGGCTGTTCGTCACTTCCCGGGGGGTTACAGGCTATGGAGTTTCTTCCGGCGCCGCAGGCGGGATCTCCCTGCGTGGTTTCGGTGCTGCAGACGGGCGGACGCTTGTACTCATCGACGGCCATCCCCAGTACATGTCCATCTATGGCCATGCTGTCGCCGATGAGTATCTTGCCGACCTGGCCCAGAGGGTAGAGGTTACCCGCGGAGCCGCATCCGTCCTCTACGGTTCCAACGCCATGGGTGGTGCAATCAACATCATCACCAGAAAACCGGATTTCATGGGAAACCGCCTGAACGCCAAGATGATGGGTGGATCCTATGGTACTTTCAGGGCATCGGTTACGGAACAGTATTCAAACGGCCGTTTCTACATCGTAGCCAATGCCGGACATGACAGGACAGACGGCCACAGGCCCAACTCTGCATTCCATTCCACCAGCGGGATGCTTAAGGCTGCCTATGATTTTTCATCCGCCTGGAGGCTGAGCGGCGATGTCAATTTTGTGAACGCTTATTCCGAAAACCCCGGTACCGTTGCAAAGCCGATGATTGACGGCACCGCCGACATCCTCCGCATGATGTCCTGGATTTCCCTTGAAAATCATTACGACCGCACCGACGGAGGAATCAACCTCTACTACAATGCAGGACGTCACGAAATCAACGATGGCTATTCAGAGGGCGGGAATCCTCAACCCTACCTTTTCCATAGCAAGGATTTCCAGGGAGGTGTCAACCTGTTCCAGGCCGTGCGGCTTTTCAAGGGCAACACCCTGACCGGCGGACTTGATTTCAAGTATTATGGAGGAGACGCTTACCGCAACCCCGAGACAGAATACTACGCCGACCATAAGAAACTGCACGAGGAGGCAGCCTATCTCCTTGCCCAGCAGCTTGTCGGGAAGTTTACTTTTGATGCGGGAATGAGACTGGAGAACCATAGCCTTTATGGCTTGGTCTGTGTGCCCCAGGCTGGCGTAAGCTGGGTAGCATCTCCGGAAACCAGTATAAAATTGTCTGCTTCAAAGGGATTCCGTACCCCGAACCTGAGGGAACTCTACATGTTCCCCCCTCACAACGAGGAGCTCGATCCCGAGAAGGCCTGGAGTTATGACCTGACCCTTTCCAAGAGATGGCTGGACGGTCGTCTCAACACAGAACTGAGTGCATTCTACACAAAGGGTTCCAACCTCATCCAGGTTGCCGTAGTTGATGGCAGACGGGTCAACAGCAATGTCGGTGCTTTCGAGAACAGCGGAGTGGAGTTCAGTACAACCTGGCAGGCATTGGACAACCTTCGTTTCAATGCAAACTACAGCTACCTCCACATGGGAACGATCTACACCGGAGCTCCCGTCCACAAGGCCTTTGTTTCAGGAACATGGAATATCGGCAAGTTCTCCGTCAACCTTGGTGCAATGGGTATTAAGGATTTGTATCTCACTACCGGGGATGATGCAACAACCAGCGACTATATCGACCTCAAGTGCCGTCTCTCGTGGCAGGCTACTTCATGGCTCACCCTTTTCGCTCGCGGCGAAAACCTGCTCAACAAAAGCTATATGACAATGGACGGTTTCCCTGAACCCGGAATAACCGTTTTCGGCGGTTTGTCGATCAGCCTGTAGTTGTCTTGTCATCTATTTTTCGCAACTTTGTAAAAAGTTGCCTCAATTTGGAAAACACCTTAAAAAAGAAGATAGTACTCAGTGGCGTGGGTTGCTGTTTGATGGACCGTATCTACGCCCATGCTGATTTCTCATCCCCTGCATTCAAACGGTATCTCAGTCTCCGTCAGGGAGATGGAGGTCTTTCCGTCGGCGGCCTGACCTTCGAAGAAGATCTGGAGATCTTTGCCGGACAGTCTTTCGGGAACATCTTGCCGGTTCTAAGCTGCGGAAAGGCTCCTGACAAAGAAAATATCGGAGGACCGGCGATAGTGGCACTCATCCATGCCGCCCAAATCGCTTCGGCTTATTGCTCCGTACGTTTCTACGGTTGCCGTGCAGATGATCTGGTAGGGGAAAACCTGGAACGACTGCTTAAGAACACTCCTGTGGATTTGAAGCATTACGGCATCAAACCTGGTTCTGAGACACCGTCAACCACCGTTCTTTCGGATCCCGACGCCGACAATGGCCATGGAGAGCGACTGTTTGTGAACACTATTGGAGCAGCATGGGATTATATTCCTGCAATTGTTGATCACTCTTTCTACGAATCAGACATTTGCGTTTTCGGAGGCACTGCTTTGGTTCCAAGAATCCATGAAGGATTGGAAGCCATGCTTTCCAAAGCCCGTCAAAATGGCTGCCTTACCATAGCGAACATGGTATATGATTTTCTGAGTGAAAAAAAGAACCCAGGTCTTAAATGGCCTCTCGGCTCATCAGATGCTACCTATTCATTATTGGATCTGCTGATTGCCGATCGGGAAGAAGCCCTCAAACTCAGCGGCAAGGACAGTATTGATGAAGCGCTGGATTTCTTCCGCCAAAAGGGCGTAGGTGCGGTCATCATTACCGCCGGTGCTGACGATGTCCATCTGTGGGCCTGTTCAGATCGCTTTCTCCCTGTAGAACCGGAGACGATACCTGTATCTAAGGCTCTTGGCAAAGCTTGGAAAGATCCTTCAAGAAGAGGAGACAGTACCGGGTGTGGTGACAACTTCGCCGGTGGAGTCATTGCCTCCATTGCCGGGCAGTTAGCCTCGGGATGTAAGATCTTAGACCTGAAAGCCGCCTGTCAGCTTGGTGTTGTATCGGGTGGATTTGCCGGCCTTTACTATGGCGGAACCTGGCTGGAAAGTGAACCAGGAGAGAAATGGCGTCTTCTGAAACCATATTATGAAGAGTATCTCAAGCAAAACTCAATTGCTTGAATTATCGGGAAAATGCCTATATTTGCACTCCGCTTGAAAAGTGAGGGGGTCCTGGTTCCGTAGCTCAGCTGGATAGAGCAACAGCCTTCTAAGCTGTGGGTCTTGGGTTCGAATCCCAACGGAATCACAACTATCATCCACACACCGTCTCCAGGCCTCTCTGGGGGCGGTTTTGTTTTCTAATTTGCCCGAAAATGCGACGTATTTGCGACCAAGTCACTTTTCAAATTTGCGACCAGTTTAACTAATTGACTATCAAGCAATGAGGGCGACTTTCCTGTAGGACTTACAGCTTTTCAAACAAGCATCGGGGACTAATGATGTAAATTATTACTAATATAACCCCTTATGTATTGGACGCACGAAAAGATGCCGCCAATAATGGCTAACTTTTCAGGCAATATGCCCTCACAGGCCTCTGGAAGCCATATTCATATGATGCTGGTTTGAATTATTCAAACATTTAGTTCTTTGCAGGTTCGGTTCTATAAAACAAGAGGGTCTCGGAGAACTCGAAATTCACCTTCCACGGTGAACGGTTCCATACAATCATCAGGGGCCAGTCAGTTGGGCAGACCAAACCAAATTGCCTCGCCCGCCCAGTGGATATGCAATTTGAATCAATATGGACCAGTTCGGGTGGGCAGGTGATATTCAAGTTCCCCAACCTGCAAAGATAATACGTGCCGCAGGGTACGAATCAAGAAAAGGTTAAAAAACTTGCTTTGT
>JAGCWD010000130.1 GCA_017962025.1 Bacteroidales bacterium | reverse complement strand
GTTTCCTATCCATCTAAAGATGAAAGAGAGGATCATCAGTGCAGTGAAGACCACCATGACGGCGATAAGGGTAAGTACCCAACCATGAGGATCCTGTTCCTTCATGATCTCGCTCTTGGTCTTGGCATCGACATCACCATTGTATGATCCAGGAGATGGTTTCTGCGAAATCTTAGTGATGAAGTCCATCTCCTTTACTCCAGTGGGGACCCTGATCACCGAACAGTCAGCGGGAAGGTCGGACGGTATCTCAAGCTGGTCGATCACGGTCCTTCCATCATTGCTTACCAGATACAGGGTCGATCCTTTCCGTAGCTTGAAATTGGTGTAGAAAGTGCCCTGGGATGAATCTCCGCTTGTAAAGAATATCACGCTCTGGCGCGGACCCAGTTGTGCGGAACGATCAGATGTGGGAATATGGTATTTTTTCAGGTTGTCCTTATCGTCAGAAAGATAACAACCTCCGAACTTGACCGTTCCATTGGATGTGTTGAACAGCTCAATCCATCCGTTTCTTTGTCCGAAGCCGTCCGTAAGGCTGCTGGTGTTGTCGACCAGAACCTCCCCGATCAGAAGGTCGGTCATGTTCTGCGCACCTAGCGAAACCGCCGCGAAGAGGGACAGCAAGGAAAGAATATGTATCCTCGAATGTTTCATCATGTTACAGGGGGAGGTTGTCATGTTTCTTGGAGGGCATCTGCTGCTTCTTGCCTGAGAGTTGTTCCAAGGCTCGGATCACGCGGAATCGGGTGTTGCGGGGTTCGATAACGTCATCAATGTAGCCCTTCTGGGCAGCCTGGTAGGGATTGTTGAAGAGATCCTCGTACTCAGCCTTCTTCTCGGCCTTTATCTTCTCCTGCTCGGTGGGATCCTCCACTGCCTTGATGTCCTTTGCATAGAGTACGTTGACAGCTCCGTCAGCTCCCATGACGGCGATTTGGGCTGAAGGCCAGGCATAGACCAGGTCAGCCCTGAGGTGTTTGCTGCTCATCACTATGTAGGAACCACCGTAACTCTTCCTGATTTCGACTGTGACCTTTGGAACCGTAGCTTCTCCATAGGCATAGAGGAGTTTTGCTCCGTTAGTGATAACTGCACCGTATTCCTGCTGGGTTCCGGGGAGGAAGCCAGGGACATCCACCAGTGAAACGAGGGGAATATTGAAAGCGTCACAGAATCGTACGAAACGGGCGCCTTTACGGGAGGCGTTGATGTCCAGGACACCGGCGAGTACCTTCGGCTGGTTGGCGACTATTCCTACACTCCTTCCGTTCATGTGGGCGAACCCGACTATGATGTTCCTTGCGAAATCCTTGTGGACTTCAAAGAACTTCCCGTCATCAACGATGCTTCCGATAACCTTGTACATGTCGTACGGAGTATTGGGATTGTCAGGGACAATTTCATTGAGGCTGTCATCCACTCGGCTTACCGGGTCGTTTGTAGGTACCCTTGGAGCCTCCTCCATATTGTTCTGGGGAATATATGAGAGAAGCCTTTATGGTACGGATGCCATCTTCTTCGTTTTCGGCAGCGAAATGGGCCACACCGCTCTTTGAAGCATGGACGCTTGCACCTCCAAGCTCTTCCTGGGAAACCTCCTCGCCAAGGACGCTCTTGACCACTGCAGGGCCGGTAAGGAACATGTAGGAAGTATTCTTTACCATCACGGTGAAATCAGTGAGGGCAGGGGAGTAAACCGCTCCGCCAGCGCAAGGACCGAAGATCCCGGAAATCTGGGGTACCACTCCGGACGCGAGTATATTCCTTTCGAATATTTCACCGTAACCGGCAAGGGAATCGACACCTTCCTGTATCCTCGCTCCTCCTGAATCATTCAGACAGATGAAAGGTGCTCCGTTACGGGAGGCCAGGTCAAGAACCTTGCAGATCTTTTCAGACATGGTCTTGGAAAGGGAACCTCCTGAGACGGTGAAATCCTGGGCTGCCACATACACCAGACGGCCACCGATGGTTCCCATTCCGGTCACCACTCCGTCGCCGTCAAAATGCTGCTTCTCCATACCGAAGTTGGTGCAGCGATGCTGTACGAACATGTCGAATTCTTCAAAACTGCCTTCGTCCAGCAGAAGGGAAAGCCTTTCCCTGGCTGTCATCTTCCCTTTCTGGTGCTGTGCGTCTATCCTTTTCTGTCCTCCGCCGAGCTTTGCCGCCGCCCTGCGTTCAACCAGTTTGGCGATGTTTTCCTGTTGGATACTCATATTGATTATGATCTTATTTTTTAATGATAAGCGTGAATGTCAAATATACCAAGAATCCTGCTTTTCGCCAAATTTACGCGAGTATTTCAGAGCCTGATTCCGATAGAAAAGTCCAGATAATCTGCCTTGAACTTGTGCGCTTTAATGCAGACACTTACAAAAAAAGGATCCAATGACGGTGGATAGTACCTGATACCTGCCCTTTCATAGAGGGCTCCGTGCTCTCCACGTATGCCCATGTGGCGGTAAAGATATATTCCTTCCTGGACATACAGGGCGGCATTCTTGTAGAATACCTCCTGGACCAGGCCGATTCCGGCCGAGAATGGAGAATATCCTTTTGAAGAGGCTACCTCATCTGCCTCATATAACACGCTGTCTGCCCAGCGAAGCCGTTCGGTGTTGGAACACCAGAATCCGTCCACAGTGGTCCCAAGACCGAATCTGCCTGATACCCGGTAAATAGCATCTGCACTCAAGGATGCCATGGGCCACTTCCTCAGGAGGGATGTGGAGAGTTCGTTCCTTGGGACTGTCTTGACAAGCGCCCGCCATTCGGCGGCGCAGGCATGAACCCCTCCACCGGCATAGAGTTCGAAGTTCCATCTTTCCTGATATGCCTCAGGAGAAATCTTGGGAGTCCTGAATATGTTCCCTGCCTGAGGCTTTCCGCTAAGGAAGCGATACCTTGCTGAAAGACCGCCTCCCCAATAGTTCAGCCCTCCGTTGGGATATGCAAGCCTTGCGCTCGAATTGTGCTTTACGATTATTCCAGCCTCTAGGTCAAGCCTCGGAGATACCATCCATGTAAGATGCCCGCCTCCGGCGGCATAGAATAGGATAGGAGAACTGAAGAACCAGTTCGCACTGTTGGTCTGAGCATCATAGTAACCGGATGAGTAAGACAGGCCCAGATGGATAATATAACCGAATCCCAGATGTTTAGTCCTGACAAGGTCCCTTGAAATCGTGCCATAAGCGGTGACCATGTCGGAATACCTCCCGTTCTTGCTCTTGAACTTGACGTCTGAAAGGGTGTTCCATGTAAGACCTATCCCGAAGACCGGATAGTTGTAACCTGCCTGGAATCCACCGTATTCTCCGGCAGTCTGGTAGTCGGCTTCAAGGGTGAAAGCATTGAAACCCAAAGAAGTATAAGAGTCCCTGAAAGAGCCGATGGTCATCCGGTCGGCACCTGTCTTAACAGCCCATGATCCCCTGGTATCCTGGGAGAGGGCTTCCCAATAACATGACAAGCCCTGGCCTGCAAGGCAGACCAGGGTGATGATTGTCTTTTTGAAAAGCCCTGTCATCGCCGTGAGGAATTATTCCTCGGCGGGCTTCATGGTGTTGTAGACGGAAGTGACGTCGTCATCGTCCTCGAGAAGGCCGGTGAGTTTGTCGAGGGTTTCCCTCTGCTCTGGAGTCACATCCTTGAGATCCACGTTGGGGATTCTCTCGAAACCTCCGGACACGAGTTCATAACCGTTGTCCTCGATGTATTTCTGGATTGCTCCGTAAGAACTGTAGGCACCGTAGATCACAATGTTCCTGGTGACATCTCCATCTTCGTTCTCCTGCTCCTCGGTGAAGACTTCGGGATCGTCGTCGCAGTCGCAGAGTTCGAGTTGAAGCTCTTCGATGTCAAGGCCTTCCTTGTCCTTGATGCGGAAGACGCATTTGTGGTCAAACATGAAACTGACGCTACCGCTCGTGCCGAGGGTGCCTCCGCACTTGGTGAAATAGCTGCGAACGTTTGCAACTGTCCTGGTGTTATTGTCAGTGGCAGCCTCCACGAGATAGGCTATTCCATGAGGGCCGTAGCCTTCGTACACTATCTCCTTGAAATCGCCCTGGTCCTTCTCGAGGGCCTTTTTGATTGCCCTTTCGACATTGTCCTTAGGCATGTTCTCGCTCCTGGCCTCAGCGATGAGTGCCCTTAGCCTGGGGTTTCCGGTCACATCGGGACCACCCTGCTTTACAGCAATGGTGATTTCCTTCCCGATCTTGGTGAAGGTCTTGGCCATGTGGCCCCACCTCTTGAACTTCCTTTCCTTGCGGAACTCAAACGCTCTTCCCATGATTACTTCTGGCTTTCGATGCGGGTGATATACTTGTCGATGTCGTAACCCTCGATAGACTGGGGATACTTGTCCTTGATCTGCTTGTAGTAAGTCAGGGCCTTGTCGTTGTTGCCGAGTTCTTCGCAGACCACTCCTGCCTTGAGAAGATAGGTGGCAGCAAACATGTTGTCAGCTGCAGCAGCTGCCTTGTCGAAGCAGCCGAGTGCATCGTTGTACTTTTCTAGTCCTACGTAAGCGTCGCCCATGCAACCGATTGCACGTGCCTTAAGGATGCTCTCCTTTCCATCATACTTCTTGAGGTAGTTGATAGCCTCCTGATAGTTGCCGAGCTGGAGCTCGCAAATGCCAGCGTAGAAATAGACATCCTTTCCAGCCTTTGAGCCAAAATCATCGATGATCTGGGCAAAACCGAGAACATTGCCGTCGCCGTTGAGTGCAAGGTCGTACTCACCATTGCGGAAATTGGCTTCGGCCGGGAACATCTGGGCAACAGCCTCCTTGGCCTTGGGCTGATAGTAGAACTTGTAAAATGCGACGATTGCGAGACCGATTACCAGAAGGGCGATCAGGATTCCGTAGATAGTCTTCTTGTTGTCACGGAAGAACTGGTCGGTCCTGGAGATGGTCTCGTTTACCCTCTCCTGACGCTCCTGCTGAGCGACTTCTGCTTGTTTCTTTGCCATTTTTATTGTTTTTTTGTTATTATCGGTAATGACAGCCTGCAAAATTAGAAAAAATTGTTTAATCATGCAATATGATTATATTTGCGTAGTAACGTGAGACACAGATGCCAGTCCTAAAAAAAATAGTCGTCCAGGATTTCAGGAACATCTCTTTCCAAGAACTTTCCTTTTCTCCGAATGTCAACTGCATCTCCGGCAACAATGGGGAGGGGAAGACCAATCTGATGGATTCAGTGTGGTATCTCTCAATGACGAAAAGCGCTTTCTCGACCTCTGACAGGTACAACTTCCGTCATGGGACCGACTCCTTTGCCATCGCCGGTTCTTACGACATGGGCCAGGGCCCACTGGTGCGTTTCTCTGTCCAGGTTGACTCAAAGGGGGAGAAAAAAGTCCGGAGGGACGACAAGCCATATACAAGGATTTCTGAACACATCGGTGTCCTGCCGATAGTAATGGTGTCACCTTCAGACACTTCGCTGGTCAGCGAAAGCGGTGATGACAGGCGCCGTTTCGTCAATTCGGTCCTGTCTCAAATGGATAGGGAATATCTCTCATCAATACAGCAGTACAACAGGCTCCTTTTCCAGAGGAACCGAATGCTGAAAGACGGCTCTTTCGACGAATCCCTTCTGGGTATTTTCGACGAAAGGATGGAGGAATATGCCAGGAAGGTCTTTCTCGCTAGGGAGTCATTCATAAGGGATCTCGAACCTGTAGTTTCAGAGTACTATCAGAATCTCTCCGGGGGTCGGGAGACAGTCTCCATCAGTTATCAATCCGATCTCAATAAAGGATCCCTGGCTGATTTGCTCCGGGCTTCGAGGGAGAAAGACATAATGCTGAAATACACTACTTCGGGCATTCACAGGG
>JAGCWD010000129.1 GCA_017962025.1 Bacteroidales bacterium | reverse complement strand
GTACAGGGGGGAAAGGTGTCTCCCGTTGAAGTGTAGTATTCTAAAGCTAGAGCGAGAAACGGAGGACGGCCATCACGCGGTGGTTCATGACCCAATGAAGGTCCTCAAGGGGACGCGCGTAGCCATCAAGCTTGTAGATGTCTCCGTACTGGACCGAAGTGTTGTTGTACTCAAGAGCCACGGTGAGCTTTCCGGCATTATATGCCAGGGTCGGAGTTGCCCGGAACATCTGGGCTATGTTCTTCGAGCCGAAAGATGAATAATAGATGCTGGACGGAAGGCAATGGTCATTGCCGTCAACGGGAAGGTTGTGCTGAGTTCCCAATGACCTCATGTAGCCACCCATGCACATGAACTGCAACTTGGTTCCCACGCTGAACGAGATGAAGGAAACCGAAGAGCGCAATGGTGTGTACATGTACTGGAACGGATCCCTCCAGTCATACAGGGCATAACCGCCCATCATGCGCATGTGGTCACCTCCCTGGGCGAAAACCGACTTAGCATTTATCTTGAAAGGACCTTCTGAGTATTGGAAATACACAAATGGACTGATCATGTTGATACGGTCCTTGACCCTGGATCCCTCATCGTAGGGTAAGTCCACAGAATAATTATGGTCCAACGTCCTGATACGTGGCCTCAGGCTGATAAAATCCGCTCCAGCCTTAACCTGGAAGTATTTGTCAGCATAGGAAATGCCTGCATACAATTCGGGGATAAGGCCGTACTTGACATATTTCTCAGACTCACCTTGCGGCCCAGTGGGAAGGAACTGCATCGGATAAAGGGCTCCTGCGGAAAGTGTCACTCCCCCGTGGAGGGTAAAGTCAAACATCAGTTGCGGGCTCCAGTTGAATGGGGTGAAAGGGGCACCCGTCTCAACGTTCACGCAGTAAGGCTGGTCTGCAGCCATCGGATGCCAGCTCTGACCTGCCTTAATGGAAAACTTATTCTCCATGTATCCGACGGAATCCCAGAAAACATTCACATAGGCATGCCGGAGACGGAGAGAAGCCGTACTCCCGTTCATCAGGTAGAAGTCCGTCTCGATCTTGCCGTCCACCTTCATGGAGCCGTACTGGTAGCCTGAAACATCGAGCCCCAGACGGGTCGTTATCGCATATGACTTAATGGAAGGATTGGAATAGATTTCCTGTCCTTCAAGGTTGTAAGACAAGTCCATGGGGACAAAGTAGAACAGATCCTCGGATCCGGCCTTGGACTCCCTGGAGTCGAAGACAGCCGCTGTCCTGAAGAAACCGTAAGGAGTAATCTTGTTCTTCAGGGTAGCCAGAGTGTCCTGGGCCAGGATTTCCCGGCCCAAGGGCAATATGGCCATCAATGTCAATGCGATAATTGACTTTTTCATAGTCTGGAATAGATTTAAGTATTAGAATGTGAACTTCACGAGACCCTGAAGGCGGTTGTTGGTGATCCAGTGAAGATTGTCTTCTGCAAGGCCGTTCTTACCGATGAACTTGGCAGAACCGATAGTCTTGTACTCACCGTACTGAACGCTGGTGACCTCATATTCAAGACCGATAGCGAACTTGCCGATGTTGTGGATGATGGTCGGGGTGAGTCTCCACATCATGTTCATGTTGGAGAAACTGTTCTTGCTGAAATAAAGGTTGGATGCAGGGACATACTTTACATCGGCGCCGGTGGCTCCGCTGTAAAGGTCCTTCACGGTACCGAAATTCTTTACGAAGCCTCCGAAGAGTATGGCCTGGGTCTTCTTTCCGTAGGCCAGACTGATCCATGAGGAAGAGTTGACGGTCGGAGTGTAGTCATAGCTGCCGTCTGCGTTGATGTCGCATATTCCGTAACCACCGTTGAGGTTGAAGTGCTCACCTGCCTGGGCATAGATGGTCTTGAACTTGACCGAGAAGAGGCCTTCCTTGTACTGGGCAAACAAGAACGGTGACACAGTCGTGATGCGGTCACTGACCTTCTGGGTACCGTCGTTCCAGCGAGGCTTGATTGATAGTGTGGTAACTCCCAGCTTGGCAGTGAACTTATCATCCTTGTAGTTGGCTCCCAGATAGATCTCAGGTATGCCGCCGTACTTGATGTAGTTAGCTGAAGCGCCTCCTGGACCTGCGGAGGTGTACTGCATCTGCCAGAGGGCTGAAGCGGTAAGGGAGAAGGTCTTCGAAAGGCTGAGATCGAACTTGACCTGAGGGGTCCTGGAGAAGGGGCCGAAAGGAGCTCCGGTGTTGAGTGAGAACACATCGGGCATGTCGGCTGCCATAGGATGCCATGTCTGGCCGGCAGTCACAAGCCAATCGTCCTTGCCGATCGTGGCATAGGCCTGACGCATCCTGAGGGTGGCGGTTCCGGTCACTCCGGAAACCCCGCTGTAGAAATCGGTCTCAATCTTGCCACCGATCTTGAAGCCGTCAAACTCATAGCCAAGGATATCAACTCCGAGACGGGTCGTCAAAGCAGCGAAACGGAAAGTGGACTGTTGATTGAGGTCCACACCGTTGACTATGTTCTCGTCCTTCGGGACATAGAAGAAGAAGTCTTCGGTACCTGCGACGCTCTCACGAGTGTCGAAAGCGAAGAAATTACGGACCAAGCCGTAGAGCTTGAGTGTCGCGGGCTTCTCCTGGGCTCCAAGAGAAACAAAGGCAAAAAGAACCGCGAGGGCTGTGATAATTCTTTTCATATTACTTGATATTGATTATGCAAACGGGAATATCTTGGTGAGCCAGAAATAGCCGAGAATGAATCCGACGAAACCGATGATAACACCGACCCTGGCCATGTCTTTGGTTTCGACGAGTCCTGTGGATGCGGCACTGGCATTCGGAGGAGTTGAAATAGGGAAGCACATAGCAGTAGAGGCGCAGACAGCTATGAAGGATATCATAGCCTTTGTCCCTCCGGCGGCAAGGAACTGGGCATTGTTGGCTGCGGAAGGATCCGCCATACCTTCAGCGACCACGATAAGGATCGGAATCAACAGGGCAGCTGTAGCGGAGTTGCTGATGAAGTTGGAGAGGAAGTAGCAGACCAGACCGGCAATCACGAGGACAAGTACGACCGGCATTGAACCGAACGGGATAGACTCGATGAGAACCTTGGCAAGGCCCGTCTCCTGGAGACAGGTTCCAAGGGCAAAACCTCCTGCCACCAACCAAAGGACACTCCAGTTAATCTCCTTTATGTCCTCTTTGGTGAAGATACCGGTGCAAGTCAGCACTGCAAGGGGAATAAGGGCGACCACGTTGGAATTGATCTTGGTGATCTGCTCTGTAGCCCAAAGGACGATCGTACCGATAAAGGTGATCCAGACCAGGTAATACTTCCAATCCTTTGCCTTGTTGTTCTTGGGAATCTCAAGCTTGACTTCCTTGGACTTGAACGGGAAGAAGACCTGGAGAAGGATCCAGGCCAAAATGATCATGATGATCACAAAAGGAATCATCCTGCTCATCCATTCGACGAAGGAAACCTCGGCCCCGGCCTCTGCAAGGAACTTGACAGCTGTAGCATTGGGAGGGGTTCCGATAGGGGTTCCGATACCTCCGACGTTTGCGGCGATAGGGATAGCCAGTGCAAGTCCGATCTTACCCTTGTCGTCCTTGGGAAGGACTGAAAGGACAGGAGCGAGGAAAGCCAGCATCATAGCAGCGGTCGCGGTGTTGCTCATGAACATCGAGAAGATGGATATGACGATGAGGAATCCCAGAAGCACCATCTTCGGATTCGTCCCGAACGGGGCGAGAAGGAATCTTGCAAGGGTTACATCGAGACCATATTTCTCAGCCATGATAGCCAGCACGAATCCACCCAGGAAGAGCATGACCACCGGGTCGGCGAAGGCTGCCATTATGTTCTTGTAGTTGACCAGCTGCCCGGCCTCAGGGGTGCAGAAATAACCTATACCCTTGTTTGAAACTGTCAGGAGGGCAAACACGATCAGCAACACCGACGTCGTCCAGTTGGGGATGATTTCGAACATCCACATCAAGGCCGCGAAAGCGAACAATGCAATAACGCGCTGCTGTGCGACAGTCAGGGCATCAATACCGAAGAAGGAAGTGGGAACGCACCACAAAAAGAGCGTAACCAGGAGCACTATGGGAAAAAGGACACAATACTTTACATTGAATCTCTTTTTCCCAACTGTTTCAATTGTTGTTTCAGCCATATTGAATATTACTTATTTTCAATCGGGTTCTACTATATCATGCAAATATAGTCATTATAAACAAAAAACAGGCAAATCGGACCAGCCGATTCGCCTGTTTTTCAGACTGAGGGAAGTACTAGATAACTCCCTGCTCAAGCATGGCTTCTGCAACCTTCATGAAGCCGGCGATGTTGGCGCCCTTCACATAGTCGATGGAGCCGTCCTCACGGGTTCCGTACCTGACGCACTGCTCGTGGATGCTCTGCATGATCCAATGGAGCTTGTCATCAACCTCCTTGGCGGACCAGCTGAGATGAGCGGCATTCTGGGTCATCTCAAGGCCGGAAGTGGCGACACCACCGGCGTTGACAGCCTTACCGGGAGCGAATAGGATTCCGTTGTTCTGGAAATAGTGGATAGCACCGGGCTGGCATCCCATGTTGGACACCTCGCAGCAGCACCAGCAACCATTGGCAGCGAGTTCCTTTGCATCGTCTTCGCTCAGCTCATTCTGGAAAGCGCAAGGAAGGGCGATATCAACAGGAATGCTCCAAGCCTTCTTACCAGCGGTAAAGAAAGCCTTCCCAGGGAATTTGGTAGCCATATCCTCAACCATGTTACGGTTGGAAGCACGCATGTCAAGCATGTAGTCGATCATCTCCTTGGTGATGCCATCAGGAATGTGGCAGACACCGTCGGGACCGGAGATAGCCACGACCTTTGCGCCAAGTTCACGGGCTTTGGTAGCAGCACCCCATGCAACGTTGCCGAAGCCGGAGAGAGCGACCTTCTTTCCAACTATGTCCTTGCCAGCCTTCTCGAGAAGGTGCTGGGTGAAATAGAGGGCACCGAAACCGGTAGCCTCGGGACGGAGGATGGAGCCACCCCAGGTAGCACCCTTTCCGGTGAGGACGCCGGTATG
>JAGCWD010000128.1 GCA_017962025.1 Bacteroidales bacterium | reverse complement strand
GGCCTTCATAGGTCTTCCAGACATAGCCCTTGTAGGTAAACTGGTTCAGTTCACCGGCCTTGACTCCATCTCCGAAGACGAAGTAGAACCTGAAATACACAAAGACTCCGGCGGCCAATACGATGGCCAGGAGCGTCCAGATGAGGATTTTCTTTCCTGTACTCATATTATCTATCGCTTATTTGATTTCGTTACCGTTAAGTTCCCAACCCATTATGGTAGAGATACATGGTATCACTGTGTAGGCTATTTTCGTGTGACCGCTGTAGTTTGGATGACCGTCCGCTCCCATATCGGACTCTTCATTGTGGATCGATTTGGATAAACCCAGGAAATGAAGGTTCTCGTAGCCGGAGGTGTCGATGGCTTTCCTGATGTAGGTCTCCATCAATGGATCGTGTTTTGGGGCGATGCAAAGGATCGGATGCTCCTTTCCGTAATTGTCCTTGACTTCTCCGATAAGCCTTGAGTATTCCTTGACAAAGATCCTTTCGGCAGGTTGCATCCTGGTTGAGAAGTCATTGGTGCCCAGGTAGATAACTGTGATGTCAGGCCTCAGGGGTGTGGAATGTGCATCCCACATGAACGCATCGTCCTGGTCGAAGGTCCTCAGATAATGCTCTGGCATGTGGCTTCCGGTAAGGTTCCCGTTGTAGTTGCGGGTTACACCCATCCCGGAATGGGCTAGGACTATCTGGTCCGCTCCGAAGTAGCGAGCAGTCTCGCATGCATAGGTGAGGTTCTGGTTCTCGGTCTCAGGGGAGAAATGGTCCTTGTTGGTAGCCTCGGTCCCGTAACCGCAGGTGTAGGAATCACCGATGAATTCTATCAACCTTTCTTTTTTCGGGTCAGCCTGCAGGATCTGTCCGTCGGTGGTGAATCCGTGTATGGTGGTCCTTCCCTGGGATCCTTCCGTCCGTTTCTGGATTATGACCTGATGAGGTGTACGTGCGGCCTTGCGATCCTTGACGTTGTAGAGGACTATAGTAGTGTCTTTACCATGGACCCTGACCACCTTGTCAGCCTTCTCGCTCATGGGAGAATCGATCCAGACGTTATAGTAGTTGGCATTGGTGTCGGAGACCTTGAACGAGAGTATGCTTCCCTGGAACCGCACCTTGGCATAGACTCCTGTCCAGTCGAAGGAGACTGAGCCATCTTTAACCATCGTTCTTCCTATGTATGTTATCTTCCCGTCAGAACCTTTGACGGTTTCGGCGGATAAGGCAAGGCAGAATGCCAGGAACAGCATTACAGCGGAGAGGGCTTTCTTCATTCCTGCAGTATTTATCCAGATAAAGTTACGTAAGTTTTTCGGTTCTGCAAAAAGTACTATCTTTGCGGGCGAAAACCTGAGTATGAGACGACTGATAACCATTTTCATAGTATTGTTAGTTCCATATTTCCTGCCAGCCCAGGATGAAGGACCGTTCAACGTGTATTTCAACTGGCATGCCGATGCCTCCGCTACCGTGACTCCAGGTCCTGTGTCCTCCCGTTTCGAGAACAAGGAACTCCGTTTTGAGATCAAGGGAAACCTTACTGACAAACTGTTCTATCGTTTCCGTCAGCAGTTGACAAAACCGTTGACCGCTGGTACCCTTGACAGGTTCTCAAAGGGAACCGACCTGATGTACATGGGTTGGCATGCGAACGAGAAGCTCTCTTTCATCATTGGGAAGCAATGCCAGAGTTTCGGAGGCTTTGAATATGAGTCGAATCCAATGTACATTTATGAGTACTCCGACTATCTCGAAAGGATGTCCATTTTCCATGCTGGAGTCACAATGGTCTGGAATCCTGTTGAGGACCAAGAAATTATAGCGATGGTCACCACTTCTTCCAACGACTATGTTGACAGCCCTGCCCCTTTTGAATACATTCTTGACTGGAACGCCAGGTCATGGGACGGTTTGCTCCTTAGCAGGTGGGGAGTGGCGGCTGCCTCCATGTCGAAGGATGCCTGGTCAAAGTTCATAATCGGAGGTGAAAAGCTTTGTCTTCCCAAGTTCCAGGTTTACGTCGACTTCATGGCTGCTTGGGATGATGTAGACCGTTTGAAATATGCCTCCGAGGACGCTGCGGCTCTTTTTCCTGCATCCGGAATCTTGAATAATGTAGTTCAGAAGAGCCTGGTCTCAAAGGCGGAGTGGCAGTTCATGCCAGGATGGAACCTTTGGGCAAAGGGGATGTATGAGACTGTGAGTGTCAAGGACATCCCCAAATTGCACAACTACCGCAAGGCCTTAGGCTATATGAGCGGAATAGAATTCTATCCTTTCGAAGGACAGGACCTGCGGTTCTACCTTGCCTGGATAGGCAGGCATTTCTCTTTCTCTGCAGAATCCGGCCTTCCAGCCTATGACAGGAACAGGCTGGAACTCGGTCTTATGTACAGGCTGAAGGCCTTTTAATAGTGAATCCGGTAAACCCTAATTTGCCATCAACTGGGGCAAGAAGGTGCTGAACACCAGCACTATAAGGCCAATGACAAGCACGGCGACAGTCTTTTTCGAGACGCCTTTCCATTCCTTGAGTATGATACCCCAGACATTGGAGAAGGTGACGTTGAGCGCCATGAGTATGCACCAGCTGAAAGTGATGAGGGCCGGGTAGTTGGTAAGGAATCCCTTTCCGAGGCTGAGACCGAAGAACTGGCTGTACCAAAGGAGACCTGCAAGAGCGCAGAAGACAAGGTTGTTCGCCCAGAGCCTGCCCTTTCCGTAGTCGTTCCAGGTCTTGTTCTTGTTGTTCTGGAAAAAGCAGTACGCCGCATTGGTCAGGAAGCCGCCGAAGGTAACCAGCATTGTTGCAGGAAGTGTCTGGAATATGGGTTTTGTACCTTCAAGGAACAGGCCTTCTCCGAAACTGAGACCGATGTTGAAGCAGGCGCTCATGAAACCGGCTAGAAGGGCTACGAATATTCCTTTGCCGAAATTGAAATCCTTCACCGCCTTCTTCTTCTCTTCCTCCGGGAGGGCTGCGGACTTCATGGCTCCGGCGATGCCGATGATTGCGATTCCTATGAGGGTGACGACCACTCCAACGATCACTGCTGTGGTCAGGTCACTGGCATGGCCGGTGAATACCGGTCCAAGTATGGCACCCAGTCCAGAGCACGTGCCAAGGGCGATTGACTGCCCGAGGGCAACTCCCAGGTAGCGCATCGACAGGCCGAAGGTAAGTCCTCCCACACCCCAGAGCATTCCGAAAAGAATTGTCATCCAAGCCGACTTCGGATTGGAATTAATCAAGGAAAGCAGGTCGCCGAAACTGCCGCCTGTCCCGGAAACTGACATGAGGGCACCGATGAGAGGGAAGAGCAGCCAGGCAAAGATTCCCTGGACTATCCAGTAGCTTTCCCAACTCCAATCCTTGATCTTGTTGATCGGGACATAACTTGATGACTGGCAGACTGCGCCGATTGCGATGATGAGAAGACCGATTACTAGTTCCATTTGACAAAAAGAATTGTTAGAATATGCTATATTAGTGAAAAATCATGAAAAAAGAAAATGGCGGAAGCATAAACGCTTTCGCCATTCCTGTGTCGTTGGCGCCTTGCGGCACCTTGTACTGGGTAGGAAAGTACAAAGGCTTTATTTTGCTTTACTTCGTTTTACTAAAAATGCCTTACAATGCGTTGTATTGCGGTTTATGGGGGTGGGGATAGTTAACCAAAATAAGCCAAAATAAAACATTTATAGTATAAATTTAGTATAAAGTTTTGAGATGCGGAATAATTGCGCTATATTTGTGTAGTTCAATTATTTAATTCTTGAAAAATGGCTACTTCTTTCACTCTCAAAACTACCAGAGAAACAGGCCTTGCGAATATCTATGTCCGAGTCCAACGGCCCAAACAAGGCGTAAACCTTTTGTTATCTACTCATTTACAGGCAGATATAAGGCGCTGGCGTGGCTCTACTACGAATGCGACAGTCTATGCTAATTATCGAAAAGCAGACCCCGAATTATGGGAGTCGCTTGATAAGATCCGCAAATCTTTAGATGTTGCAAGTGAAAACGGGATGACTTCCGACGAGGCAAAACATATCATTGATAGTATTGTGTACAGGAAAGAGATAGCGGAGAATGAAGCAAGGGAGGAAGCACGTAGGAAAAGTAAAGAAGAAAACTCTTTTATAGAATTTTACCAGGGTTTTATCAAGGAGGCTGAATCCGGCAAGGCGAAAAGAATTGGGAAAGGAAAAGGAGGAACTCTTGGAACAAGAACTATAATCAATTACAAGCAAGGCTTATCTTGGATAATGGAGTATCAGCAGAATAGGCTGAATGGTCGGGGAATTAGCTTTGATGATCTGGACCAGGCTTTTTTTGACGATTACCAGGAGTATTTGGAGAGTCGTGAACTTCAATCAGGGAAGTATAAGGGTCAGAAGGGATGCCGGAACAATACAATTGCCATGCGTCTGGCAGAGTTGAAGTCTGTATTAAGACGAGCAAAGAAAGCCGGTTTCCCGGTTCGTTCTAATTATTCCCAAATCGAAATATTGGAAGATTCGGACGTTGACAGTATCGCACTATCAAGAGGGGAGATCGCGGCTATCAAAGCAGTGGATTTGTCCGACCTTCCTAAATGTTACGACGAAGCGAGGGATATTTTCCTTGTCGGAGTCTGGACTGCGCAACGAGTGAGCGACTACAACGGAAATAGACCAGGCGAAGGGATAAAGCCCGAGGACATCAAAACTGCGACAGTGTGGAGTGTGGAGGATGTAGAAGGCAAGAAGGTTGCCAAAGAACAAGAGGTTATTTATGTTGACATACGACAACATAAAACCAAGACCAGGGTTCAGGTGCCAGCCAATACTGAGTTGAGGGATATCCTGAACAAGTATGATAATCAGTTACCTTTTGTTTGGCCCCAGAAATTGAACGCATATATTAAGACGATCGCAAGGAGAGCCGGAATAACCCAGAAAGAAAGGATTTCGACAGTCAGAGGCGGGCAGGAGAAAGAGGAATATATTGAGCGCTGCGAGCTGGTTCACACTCAT
>JAGCWD010000127.1 GCA_017962025.1 Bacteroidales bacterium | reverse complement strand
CTCACCTTTACCAAGAAGGCTGCAGGGGAGATGAAGGAGAGAATAGGAATGATGGTAGGGAAGAGACTGTCCTGGAAGCTTTGCATGGGCACTTTCCATTCCATATTCATCAGATTCTTAAGGGAATACGCTGGTTTTCTCGGTTATCCGGAGTCATTTACAATCTATGATACCAGCGATTCTACAAGTGCCGTCAAGGCCTGCATAAAGGAACTTCAGCTGGATGACAAGGTCTATAAGCCGAGGGATGTCCTCTCAAGGATTTCCCTGGCAAAGAACAACCTGGTCACCGCTGCCGCTTATCGGGCGAATACCCAGATCATCCAGAAGGACACAGCGGCGAGGAAACCAAGGATATGCGATATCTACTCCCTCTACGCAGAAAAGTGCAGGAAGAGCGGAGTAATGGACTTCGATGACATCCTGCTGAATATGAATATCCTTCTGAGGGATAATCCGGAGGCCTTGAAGTCCATTTCCTCCCGTTTTGATTTCATCCTGGTGGACGAGTATCAGGACACCAATTTCGCCCAGTACCTGATCCTCAAGAAACTGTCGTCGAATCACCGGAATATCTGTGTAGTGGGGGATGACTCGCAGTCGATCTACGCATTCCGAGGTGCCAGGATAGAGAACATCCTGAATTTCAAGAAGGACTATCCTGACTGCAAATTATTCCGTCTGGAGAAGAATTACCGTTCCACTTCCAGCATCGTCAATGCTGCAAACTCCCTTATCGCCAACAATGAGGACAGGATACCAAAGACCTGCGTTGCCGTGGCTGGGGAGGGTGAGAAACTGCGTATTATCAAAAGTTACAACGAGCAGGAAGAAGCGATAAGGATTGCATCTGAGATTATCTCCAGGATGCAGACTGACCATGCCAGGTACCAGGATTTCGCAATCCTCTATCGAACCAACTCCCAGTCCCGGGCTCTTGAAGAAGCGCTTCGGAGAAGGAACCTCCCGTATGTGATCTATTCAGGCCATTCTTTCTTCGAGCGTTCTGAGGTGAAGGACATGATGGCCTACCTAAAACTTGCCGTGAATGTCAACGACGACGAGTCCTTCAAGAGGGTTGTGAATATGCCTGCAAGGGGGATAGGGGAGACTACACTGGGCGCACTTGCCACTATGGCCGGTTCTAAAGGTCTTTCGATGTTCAGGGCTGCTTATTCCGAAGACTTCGCCGAGTTCGGTCTTAAGGCACCTGCCGTGGCCAGGGTGCGTACATTCTGCGATATGATCTCCGACAATGCATCCAAGGCTGCTTCTGCAGATGCCCATTCTCTGGCTGTAAGCCTCTCGGATGCCAGCGGCTTTTATGCCCACTTTAAAGCCGACACTTCGATAGAGGGGCAGTCCAAGGCTTCAAACATAGAGGAACTTCTGAACAGTATCCTTCAGTTCGTTGAGGAAAGGCAGAATGATTACCTACAGGAACTTCTTGCAGACAGGATGGTTGAGGATGTGACCGATGTAGAGTACCCAGTGGTGACCCTAGGAGAATTCCTGGAGAACGTTTCCCTTCTAACCAGCATTGACATCGAGGACGGTGACGACTCCAGCAACAAGATAGCATTGATGACTGTCCATTCTGCGAAAGGGCTCGAATTCCCATATGTTATAGTCTCAGGACTTGAGGAAAACTTGTTCCCTTCGGGAGGAATGCTGATGTCCAAGACCGACATCGAAGAGGAAAGAAGGCTCTTCTATGTTGCCATGACCAGGGCGAAGAAGGCCGTTCTTCTCTCATATGCATCCACAAGAATGCGGAATGGAAAGCATGAGTCCAATTCTCCCAGCCGTTTCATCAGGGAAATCGACTCTCGTTTCATCTCCAATCCTCTTAAAGAAGATTCTTTTGAAGATTTGGATAACGACGACGATGATTTCGGCTTCAGGAAAAGTTTCAGGGGTTTCGGCTCTGTGCGTACTTTCCCCAAACCTGTCTCCAGACCTATCCCAAAGCCGGTAAGGCCAGCGGTCAGACCCGTGACAAAAGAGGACCTGCGCAACAGGCCCCTTCCCCCAAAAATTCCTGACTCGGAGTTCACCCCGATTCCGATGACAGAGCTCAAGGAAGGTCAGCGTATAGAGCATAACCGCTTCGGTTTCGGGAAGATACTCCAGATAACCGGAAGCGTTCCTGACCTTAAGGCCAAGATCGTCTTTGATAATTACGGAGAAAAAATCCTTTTGCTGAAATATGCAAAAATTCGTCTTGGATAAGAAAAAAAAATAGTATATTGCGAAAAATGAACTTGACAATATCTCATAAGCACCATCATGCCCGGACTATACGGCCTGGTAAGTGATGGTGTAATTAATTGTCTAATAGAATATTACATCGGCTTGCCAGAAGAGGCAAGCCGGTTTTTTGTGGATTTGGTTATGATCAGGTTAGCTGTTCAATCCAAGGGCCGGCTCAATGAAGAGAGCTTGAGGCTCTTGAAAGACTCAGGAATCAATGTCGACGATACAAAGAGGAAATTCATCGGCAAGGCATCTGATTTCCCCCTCGAGTTGCTTTATCTACGGGATGATGACATACCCGGGGTGGTTGCCGGCGGGTCCGCCGACATCGGTATCGTTGGTTACAACGAAATTGCAGAATCCGGAGCAGACGTAGAGGTCATCCGACACCTGGGTTTCGGTAAATGCCGCCTTTCCCTTGCTATTCCTAAAAATGTGGACTATACTGGTCTTAAGTGGTTTGAAGGGCGTTCAATAGCCACATCCTATCCTTCGATTCTCGCTAGTTTCCTCTCTGGGAATGGAGTTTCATCCAATATAAGGGAGATTAAAGGTTCCGTTGAAATAGCTCCATCGGCTGGGATTGCAGATTCGATTTTCGACATCGTATCTTCCGGAGGTACCCTGGTATCCAATGGATTGAAGGAAGTTGAAAGTGTGCTTGAGAGCGAAGCGGTGCTGGTCTGCCGGAAGGATCTTCCTTCCGATAAAAAGCCTTTGCTGGATTCAATCCTATTCCGCTTCGATGCTGTAAAGGAGAGCTGGGGCAAAAAATATGTCTTGATGAATATCCCATCTGCCAGGCTCCCGGAAGCTATGGCTCTTCTCCCGTCGATGAGAAGTCCAACCGTTATGCCTCTTGCCTTGGAAGGTTGGTGCTCACTTCATTCGGTGGTGGATGATTCTTCTCTCTGGAGCACGGTGGAAAGCTTGAAAAAGATCGGTGCGGAAGGAATACTGATTTTGAACGTTGACAAGGTAATTGATTGACCATGAGAATATTCATAGAACCACACAAGGATCAGTGGCCCTTTTTGGTAAAACGGGTCAGAAGAGACGATTCCACACTTGACTGGCGGGTTACTGACATCCTTCACAGAGTCAAGGAGGGTGGGGATGCTGCCTTAATCAATATAATAACAGAAATAGAAGGGCAGGCGCCTTCAAGATTAAAAGTCACTCCTGAAGAATTCTCTGAAGCTGAAAAGCTGGTGCCCGATGAGTTAAAGACAGCGATTCTTGAAGCTAAATCGAGGATTACTGCTTTCCATGGTCTCCAGACACCTAAGAGTCTGTCGTGGAACGACGGTATGGGGATAGTCTGTGTCCGTCGCTCGCTTCCCCTTCCGAGGGTGGGATTGTACATTCCGGGTGGAACTGCTCCTCTTTTTTCCACAGTGTTGATGCTGGGAGTACCTTCCGGGATTGCAGGCTGCCCTGAAAGAATCATCTGTACACCTCCTTCAAAGGATGGGAAGGTTGCCCCTGCCATATTGTTTGCTGCCCAGGCCTGCGGAATTACAGATGTCTTCAAAGTCGGTGGAGCACAGGCCATTGCCGCAATGGCATATGGTACCGGTACAATAGACAAGGTTGATAAGGTATTTGGACCGGGTAACCGTTATGTTTTGAAAGCCAAGCAATTGATTTGCAAGGAGGGAATAGCGATCGACATGCCTGCCGGACCTTCCGAGGTTATGGTTATTGCCGACAGCAGTGCTGACGTACGCTTTGTCGCTTCTGACATGCTCTCCCAGGCGGAACATGGGCCGGACAGCCAGGTGATCCTTGTTTGTGGAGATTATTCTTTCGCCCGTGCCGTACAGGCTGAGATAAAGAGGCAGAAAGAATCCCTTCCCAGGAAGGATGTCGTTGACAAGGCTTTGATAGACAGCAGGATCATTGTCATAAACGATCCTGAAGAACAACTCGAATTTGCGAACTACTATGCTCCCGAGCACCTGATCCTTTCGGTTAAGGATCAGGAAGCTGCAGCCGGTAAGGTCAAGGCTGCCGGAAGTGTCTTCCTTGGCAATTTTACCCCGGAGAGTGCCGGAGACTATGCAAGCGGGACAAACCATATCCTTCCGACTTCTGGCCGGGCTACTGCCTGGAGCGGGATTGGAGTTGAAAGTTTCATGCATTCTGTCACCTACCAGTCCATTACCCAGGAGGGACTCTTCAGAATAGGAGAGATGATTATTACTATGGCTGAAGCGGAAGGACTTAAGGCCCATGCTAATGCCGTGCGTCTCAGATTATCACAAAATCTTGATTGATATGGATCCTTCCGATATTTCCCGACTGGTCAGGAAGAATATCCTCGACTTGGAACCATATTCAACCGCCCGTGACGAATACAAAGGGGAATTGGGCATGCTGCTGGATGCAAACGAGAACCCCTTTGACAGGAACGGACTCAACCGCTATCCCTACAGGAACAAGCGGGATGCCCTTGTAAGGCGTCTTGCTTACATCAAGGGAGTCAATCCTGAGGAGGTCTTTCTCGGTAACGGAAGTGATGAGTCCATAGATTTGTGTTACAGGGTTTTCTGCCGTCCTGGAGTGGACAATGCAGTGATCATGGCGCCAAGCTATGGCATGTATTCCGTCTGCGCCGACATGAATGGAGTTGAGCGCCGTACAGTAATGCTGGGTGAGGATTTCTCCCTTCCTGTCAAGGATATGCTGGAGGCATCGGATGAATCCAGCAAGCTGATGTTCATTTGTTCTCCAAACAATCCTACAGGAAATTCTTTCCCTGAGGAGGATATCAGGATACTTCTTGAATCCTTTCGTGGAATGGTGGTCCTTGATGAAGCTTATGTTGACTATTCGGAACGAGGGTCCATGGCCGCGCTCATAAGGGAATATCCAAACCTGATTATTCTCCAGACCCTTTCCAAGGCTTATGGCCTGGCCGGACTTCGAGTGGGGATGTGCATTGCTGATCCTTTCGTAATCTGTTTGTTCGACAAGGTAAGATATCCCTATAATGTAGGGGCTGACACCCTTTCCCTTGCATCTTCCATGTTGGATAATTCTCGCAAGGAAGCGGAAGTGACCTTGATAAGATCAGAACGTCAAAGACTGGCTTCATCCCTCTCTGGGATGGATTGCATTACCAAGGTGTTTCCCAGTGACTCCAATTTCATCCTGATCCAGACTCCCGATCCCAAGGAGTTATACTCGCATCTGCTTTCTGACGGGATTATTGTCAGGGACAGGTCTAATACTCCCGGCTGCGGAAGTGCGTTGAGGTTGACAGTCGGAACTCCGCAGGAGAATGACGCCGT
This sequence comes from Bacteroidales bacterium, assembly GCA_017962025.1. Taxonomy (GTDB): domain Bacteria; phylum Bacteroidota; class Bacteroidia; order Bacteroidales; family UBA932; genus Cryptobacteroides. Next base: position 2,099 of record JAGCWD010000127.1, on the reverse strand, counting down.
CATCAGGTCTGTTGAGAGGTACTGCAAAAAAGGAGATGTCCTGCCTGGAACTTCTGACGGGTCCGAAGCCGTTCTCAAGCAGATCCTTAGCACAGGAAACAGGCATTCAGTCTTGGAGAGAACAACCGGTGAGACGCATGTAATCATTGAAGTGGACCTGGACGGAAATGGAGAGTCGTATGTGAGCACCGGATTGAAGTTCTTTGACCATATGCTCAGCCAGATCCCTCACCATAGTGGTATAACCCTGAATGTCAAAGTTGATGGTGACTTGGATGTGGATGAACATCATACCATGGAGGATGTCGCCATTACTCTTGGTGAGGCCTTAGTCAAAGCACTTGGTGACCGTCGTGGGATAAACCGCTACGGTTTTGTCCTGCCGATGGATGATTGTGATGCAATGGTCCTTATGGATCTGGGAGGCAGGGTCGATTTCAAGTGGGATGTCCCGTTTACAAGGGAATATGTCGGAGACACGCCAACTGAAATGTTCAAGCACTTCTTCCACTCCCTCTGTTGCGCCATGAAATGCAATATGCACATCCAGGCCAGGGGTGAGAATAACCATCATCTTGCAGAGTCGGTCTTCAAGGCCTTTGCAAGGACTTTGGGGATGGCTGTGCACAGGGAGCCTTTCAAATATGACATTCCAAGCAGCAAGGGATTGCTATGATAGCCATAGTTGAATATGAAGCAGGCAACGTCCGCTCTGTAATCAATGCCTTGAGAAGGTGTGGAGTCGCCGAATGGAACCTTACGTCGGATCCCTCCGCTTTGATGCTGGCGGACAAGGTTATCCTGCCTGGTGTAGGCGATGCCTCCGTGGCCCTTGCGAGCCTTAGGTCCCTGGGGCTTGATTTGGTTATTCCAAAACTTGAATGTCCGGTTCTGGGAATCTGTGTCGGGATGCAGGTAATGTGCAGTCACAGTGATGAGGGAGATGTTGAGGGGCTTGGAATCTTCAACGCAGATGTAAGGCGCTTCAAAAGGGAAGAGCCGGAGCAGAAGATTCCGCATATGGGTTGGAACAGCATTCATGACCTCAGGTCTCCATTGTTCAATGGGATCGGAGAGGGCTCATTCGTGTATTATGTTCATTCATATTATGCCGGGCTTTGTGAAGACACGATTGCTACAACCAGCCATATCGTTCCCTTCAGTGCAGCTCTTGGGAAAGGGAATTTTTACGGGACACAGTTCCATCCGGAAAAAAGCGGCCCTTACGGGGCGATGATCCTTGATAATTTCTTAGGCTTATGATACAAGTTATTCCCGCAATCGATATTATTGGAGGCCGTTGCGTACGCCTCTCCCAAGGGGATTATTCCAGAAATACATCATATGATGATTCGCCTCTTGCAATGGCCTCCCGATTCCTGGACTCAGGTATCAGGACTGTCCATATAGTGGATCTCGACGGAGCTGTCGAGGGCTATCCGGTCAACCTGAACATCCTAAAAAGCATTTCTGCTTTGGAAGGGCTTGACATCGAATGGGGTGGAGGAATGAAAAATCGTGAGGATGTCGAGTCTGTCCTGAAGGCTGGTGCCTCAAGGGCTATCTGCGGAACCATGGCAGTTAGGAATCCTGAGGTCTTCTCAAGCCTACTGGAAGAATTTGGCCCGGACAAGATAGTTCTAGGAGCCGATGTCAGGGGACGTGAAGTCGCTGTTAACGGTTGGACAGAAAATACGGGCGTGGATCTGTTCGATCTGATTGAATCATTCCTCCCTAACCTTTGGAACGTGATTGTTACCGAAATATCCCGGGACGGGATGCTATGCGGGCCGGATTTGGAACTGTATGATGACATCCTGTTTGAGTTCCCAGAGATATCGCTTTCTGCAAGTGGGGGTATAAGCTGTGCTAATGATATCGCGGCTTTGGAGAAGACAGGAGTTCCTAAGGTGATAGTGGGGAAGGCCCTGTATGAAGGAAGGATAAGTTTGGAAGAGATTGCCAGATGGTCGCCAAGAGGATAATACCCTGCCTTGACGTAAAGGATGGCAGGACGGTGAAAGGGATAAACTTCCTTGGCCTCAAGGATGTCGGTGACGCCGTTGAGCTCGGGGCCCGCTACGCTTCAGAGGGTGCTG
>JAGCWD010000011.1 GCA_017962025.1 Bacteroidales bacterium | reverse complement strand
GGTGTCGTCAACCACGATTTCCACTCCTGTCGCAGCCTCGAGTGCCCTGATGTTTCGTCCTTCACGACCGATAATACGCCCCTTGATCTCATCGTTTTCGATAGGAAACGTAGTCACTGCGTTCTCGATTGCAGTTTCTGTGGCCGTACGCTGGATGGTGTTGATGACAATTCTCTTGGCTTCCTTGGAAGCATTGAGGCGGGCCTCGTCCATACAGTCATTGATATAGGCCTGGGCTTCGGTCCTGGCCTCTGCCTTCATGTTCTCTATCAGGATGTTCTTCGCTTCCTGGGCGCTCATTCCTGCGATGGTCTCCAGTTGCTTGTTGGCCTGGGCACTCAGTTTTTCATATTCCTCGGCCTTTTTGGCGAGGTTATCCTGCTGGGCGCGGAGGCTGTTGCGGGCATTGTCGGCGTCGCGAAGTTTCTTCTGGAGTTCGCCGTTCTGCTGGTTGAGAGTGTTTTCCTTCTGCTTGATCCGGCTTTCTGCTTCGCGCAACTGGTTGTTCTTCTCGTTTATGTACTGTTCGTGCTCGCTTTTCAGCTGGAGGAATTTTTCCTTGGCCTGGTGGATCTTGTCGTTCTTGATCCCCTCGGCCTCGATTTCAGCCTTGGCTATTATCTCATTTTTCTGTCCGTTCAGCACGAGCTTCTGGACCACTATATAGACCCCTAGCGCTATTATAGCGCCAATCAGGGCTCCTATAAGGTAAGCTATCATATCTGGTTACTTTAAATAAATATTATTAATAAACTTGTTGTCAGTATCTTGGCCTTAACGTAAAAACGACCGCCGGTGTTTCGGAAACCGGTCGGTCGTCTGGAAAGATTAAAAAAAGCCGTTAGTCGCTTGTCAGAAACCTTGTCTGATAAGATTTGAGATCCAATACGGTTCAGAAATCCATCGTCATGCGCCGGGCGCATAATCCCCAAAGGTAACCTTGGCCTGTCATTGCCGTACTGAGTTAACTCGGTTCCGAAGAACTTGTTGATTTGAGCACGTGGGACTAACGGCCGTCTTTTTCAATATTCTTAAGGTAGGACTCCACATCCTCCTGAAGCTTGTTTGCCTCCTCTCCGGCATCGGAGAGCCTCTTCTGGTAGGTAAGTCTGCTTACCGTTTCGTTCAAGGCGACAAAGGAGAGCTTGTCCGAGAGTGACTTGTTGGGGAATTTGGCATCATAGGCAGTCAACTTCTGGTTGATCGCCTCAGCGGCAAGCCTCATGAGACGCTCCATCTCAGGTGATGAAGCCACGAGAGGATACTCATTGCCAGCTATCTTTATCTTTATGCTCTGTCCCATCCTTAGTTCTCAAGCAGGGAGATGCATTTATCTATCTCCTTGATTAGCTTTTCTATCTTTGCCTTTGCCGCGGCCTTGTCGCCAGTGGCTCCGAAAGCTTCTGAAAGCTGCAGGTTGTTTACCTGTTGTTCCAGATCTCCAATCTGTTTCCTGCAGGCTTCGTTTTCAGCCTTGCTATGCATGAGCTGGGACTGGAGCTTTATCCGCTCAGCCTTCTCAGCCTCGTAGAGGGAAATCAACTTCTCGATTTCTTTCCTGATACCTTCAAGCATAACTATTGACTGGTTTTTACCTGCAGTTGCAAATGTAGTAAATAATCTTTATTTGCACAACTACTTCAAGTGTCCATCATAACCATAAATGTGTTAAATTTGCACGCTATGACAATAACAGTTGAAAACAGGGAAATACCGGTGCTGCTCCTGACGGGTTATCTTGGAAGCGGCAAGACTACTTTGCTCAACAGGATCCTTTCCAACCGCAAGGGGATCAAATTCGCGGTAATAGTCAATGACATCGGAGAGGTCAACATAGATGCCGACCTGATCCAGAAAGGAGGAGTGGTCGGACAGACAGACGACAGCCTCATCCCTCTCCAGAACGGATGCATCTGCTGTACCCTCAAGCTGGACCTGGTCAACCAGATCAACGACCTGTGCAAGATGAACAAGTTTGATTACATAGTCATCGAGGCCAGCGGAATCTGCGAGCCTGCCCCGATAGCCCAGACCATCTGTTCCATTCCACAGTTGCTGCCTGAATATGCCAGGACTTCCACCCCTAGGCTCGATGCCATCGTCACCGTAGTGGATGCATTGAGGATGAAGGAAGAATTTGCCAGCGGCGAGGCCCTTGAGAGGCCGGGCCTGGAGGAGGATGACCTTGAAACCCTCGTTATCCAGCAGGTTGAGTTCTGCAACATAGTTCTTTTAAACAAGGCTTCAGAAGTGTCTTCCGAAGATCTCGGGACCCTGAAGGGAATCATCAGGGCCCTGAATCCAAAGGCGGCTATCCATGAATGCGACTATGGGGATATTGACCTGGACCTTATCCTCAACACCGGATTGTTCGATTTTGATAAGGTGGCCACATCTGCTGCCTGGATTTCCGCTATTGAGGGAGAAGAGGAAGAAATCCATAACGAGGAATCCGGCGAGGCCCTTGAGTATAACATAAGCACCTATGTGTACTACCGCCGTCCTGCACTGGACATAAACATGTTCGATTATGTAGTCTCGAAGAAGTGGCCTTCCAACATCATCAGGGCGAAGGGACTGTGTTATTTCGCCGATGAACCTGACAAATGCTATCTATTCGAGCAGTCTGGCTCACAGAAATCCATCAAGGATGCCGGCCTGTGGTTCGCCACTATGCCGGAAGACCGTCTGGCCGAGATGATGAGTAGGGACCGGAATCTCCGTAGGGACTGGGATCCCAAATACGGCGACCGCATGGAGAAGATCGTCTTCATAGGAAGGGATCTCGATACTGCTCTTATCGATGAGTTGATGGATTCCTGCCTTACCGAATAGAATAGGGTAGTTTACATACGGAAATACAATTCAAAAAGGTCGTTGCCTCCCGGCAATGACCTTTCCCACTTAATACAAACCTAATTATGAATAAAACGTATAAGATCTCTAGAACCACTTGTTTTCTCTAAAATTGTAATAAGCATTTTTCGGGCCAAACTTATTCAGAATAAGATAAATTTCGATAAAAAGGTATTTTTTCCAGACAAAATGCCCATATTCGAATAAAAGGTGTAACTTTACAAACATGAGAAGATTGATAATCATGGCGATGCTGCTCCTTGTGGCCTTCGGAGTCCAGGATGCGGCAGCACGGAGGAAGCCGGTCATCGGTATCGCTCCCGGTTACAACGGCGCGGAGTACACCAGCCTTCGCAGGACTTACACTGATGCTATCCTGAGGGCCGGAGGTATCCCTTTCATACTTCCACAGGTAAATGATCCTGCCGCTGCGGCAGAGATGCTAAGTCATGTTGACGGATTCATGCTGACGGGAGGGGTTGACATCGATCCTGCAAGGTACGGAGAGTCTGTACTGAATGAGACGGTTGAGATTGACAGTCACAGGGACACGGTTGACATTCTTTATGCAAAGGCTGCCCTTGAAAGCCATATGCCTATTCTGGCTATCTGCAGGGGAGAGCAACTTTTGAACGTTGTCCTGGGTGGTACCCTCTATCAGGACCTCCCTTCTCAGAAACCAGGGGAAATCGCCCACAGGCAGAGTGAAGACGGGAAGATCCACACACATGAGATCACGGTGGCCGGAGGTTCCATGCTTCAGCGTATAATGGGTTCAGACAAGTTGATGGTCAATACTTTCCATCATCAGGCGGTGAAGGATCCCTCTCCCAGGGTCAAAGTCACGGCCTTATCTCCTGACGGGGTGGTTGAGGCCTATGAGTTTGAAGGAAAAGGCCAGTGGTTGCTTGCCGTGCAGTTCCATCCCGAAATGCTTGTGAGGGGGGACGATGCCTGGCTTAGTCTTTTCAAGGCCTTTGTCAGGGCCTCACGTTAGCCAGGGATGTCCCGGTTCCATATCCTGTTCCCGGTCTTCCTGACCCTCTGCTTCGGGCTGCATGCGCAGTCCCAAGACCTCGTAGAAATATTCAAGAACCCTCCTCAGGATGCAAGGCCGCAAGTCTGGTGGCATTGGATGGACGGTAACGTCAGCAGGGAGGGGATACGGAAGGACCTTGAATGGATGAAGGATTCCGGGTTCGGAGGTTTCCATCAGTTCGATGCCGGGGGAATTGACATGCCCCGTGCAGCAAAGGTGAAGCTCCCTTATCTGTCGGATGGCTGGAAGGATGCTTTCCGGTACGCCCTTGCTCTGGCGGATTCTTTCGGCCTCGAGGCTGCAATCGCCAGTGCTCCGGGTTGGAGTTCGACCGGAGGCACGTGGGTGGAGCCCAAGGACGCTGTAAAAAAGCTTGAGTGGATGACCCTTGACGTGGATGGTGGAACTGTCGATACCAGGCTTCCTGACCTTTTCAGGGTGGTGGGGCCCTATCAGGATTTCTTTCAGGGTAATGACAGGGTTGAGATACAGCCTTATGGAGAAGATCTCTTTGTAATTGCAATCAAGCGTCCGAGGAATGATTTCACGATGGCAGAGATGGGTGCTAATACTTCCGTTTCGGACAGCCTTATCACAATCACTTTCCCAAGGCCCAGAAAGATTAGGTCTTTTACCCTCAAATCCCAGGCAATGTGTGGAAGGCCAAGGACCGGAGAGGCAGACTGCAGGAATATCCTCGAGTACAGCAAGGACGGCAAGACCTGGAAGGTGGCATGCAAGGTTCTGCCTGCCAGGATTCCTTACACTACGGAAGACATCCGCCCGGTCAAGGCTCGTTTCTTCCGGGTAAGGGGTGAGAAACTGGAAGGGATCGAACTCCACACTGTATTCAAGGTAAATCATTCCGAAGAACTCGGAGGTTTCAGCAACAATTTTGATTTCAACAGGTTCCATACTCCGGGAATGATGGGAATCCTTTCCGGTAGGTATGTGGTGGATGTCAAAGATATAGTTGACCTTACAGGAAAGATGGACCGTGACGGCAATCTCAGGTGCGAGCTTCCAAAGGGAAGATGGAGAATCTTCCGTTTCGGTTGGTCCATAACTGGGAAGGTCAATCATCCGGCTTCCCCTGAAGCTACCGGATTGGAGGTCGACAAACTGGACAAGGATGCCTGGATGAGGTACTTCCATCACTATCTCGACCTATATAAAGATTTGTCCGGGGGGATGCTTGGAGAGAGGGGGATCAGGTACCTTCTTACAGACAGTTACGAAGCCGGATCTTTTACATGGACTCCGTCGCTTCGTGAAGAATTCAAGGCCAGACGGCACTATGACCTCCTTCCGTGGCTCCCGGTCCTGACAGGTGAGGTGATAGGGAGTCCGGAGATGAGCGAGGCATTCCTCTGGGATTGGAGGGAGACACTTGGTGAGCTCTTTTGCGAGAATTACGGAAGGATTGCTGACCTGGTTTCTGAATATGGTTTAGCGGGCAGCTATTGCGAGACTCATGAAGGAGGAAGGGCATACGTCGGAGACGGGATGGATCCCAAACTTCATTCCACCATTCCGATGGCAGCGATCTGGATGGAGAATACGCCCACAGGCTCCGGAGTCCCTTCCGCTATAGCAGATATAAGGGAGTCCGCCTCAGCTGCCCACCTTTCCGGCAAAAGGATAGTTGCCGCTGAATCGTTCTCGGTCAACGGGGACGAAGGCCGTGCCTACACCTATTGCCCTGAAAACATGAAGTACATAGCAGATGTGGCCCTTTCGGCAGGATTAAACCGGTTCGTCATACATGAGAGTGCGTCCCAGCCGAACGATTCTTACCTTCCGGGCCTTCAGCTTTTCCGATACGGCCAGTGGCTGCACAGGAATGAAACTTGGGCCGGCTATGCCGGGGTTTTTACTGACTATCTTGCCAGATCCTCAGCCATTCTCCAGCAGGGGAGTCATGTCGCAGACATCCTTCTCTACTATGGTGAAGACAGCAACATCTCGTCCCTCTATGGCGGGGAGTCCTTCGACCTCCTGCCTGATGTTCCTTCCGGCTATGAATATGACTTTGTTAACCCTTCAGCCCTTCTTGCCATGTCTCCGGACCAATCCATGGAATACAAGGTCCTATGGCTTGACAAGAATTGCGAAACCATGTCATTGGAAATCCTTCGGAAGCTATGTGAGTTTGCCGATGCCGGAATAAGGATATGCGGAACTGTCCCGGTCCGTTGTGCCGGTCTTAAAGCCGATCAGAAAGTATTCATGAGGATAGTCAGGGATATTTGGCGGAGCGGTCGTGCAAATGTTTTCGGTACTCTGGCAGAAGCCCTTGATGGAATTGCCCCAGATTGCATTGCTTCTTGCGATGGTGTTGTTTCATCACCGACTGATTTCCGATATGTACACAGGGCACTTCCTGATGGCGGTCAAGCCTATTGGATAAGGAATTTCTCAGGCTCTGACGGGGATTTCAAAATCAGTTTCAGGGACGGTGCCTCGAAAGCGGCTCTGTTCAATCCCGAGAATGGAAAGGTCACTTCCATTAAGACGACCACTGATGGAACAAGGACTGTCGTTACAGTCCCGATGCTCTCGACTGATGCATTTATAGTGGTGTTCTCTGAAAACCAAGTCACTTGTGACGAGGAACCAAGGATAGTTGGTAAAACACCTCTCCTTTCCATTTCCGGTCCATGGAGAGTACATTTTGACCAGAAAGGAGGCTTGAGTGCAGACCAGGTGTTCCAGGAACTCGGATCATGGACGGAGTCCCTTGACCCCGTCGTGAAGTATTTCTCCGGCACTGCGGTGTACAGGACAGAGTTCGAATTTGATGAGGAAGCCTTGTCTTCAGCTGAAGGTTTTTCTCTCGATCTGGGCTCAGTGAAGAACATTGCTGAAGTGACCCTGAACGGCAGGCATGTTGGCGTTCTATGGAAAGCTCCTTTTGAAACCGGAGACATAAAGCCTTATCTTCGGACAGGGAAGAACACTCTGGAAATAAAACTTACAAACGTTTGGAGAAACAGGATGATAGGTGACGTTCAGCCTGGGGAGAAGCATCCTGTGACAGCCATAAGGAGGTTTTACAAGGCGGGTGATTCCCTCCTACCATCCGGACTTCTGGGACCCGTACAGATTACGGGTTTGGACTTGGAGCACTGATCAGCATATGGTGAAGATCTCGGTCCTGAGAGCCTGACCGGGACATTTGTTCCCTCTTCTTCCGCGTCATGAACAAACTCCTGAAGAATTCCTTGAAGGTATTGAATTCCCTCTGGTAAGTTATACCGACTCCGTTCCGTTGTGTGTTGTCGAGATAGGATGTGTAATCATCGGCGGAGTGTGAGAAAAGGTTGAGTCTGACCTGTCCTGGTTTGTCGAGTTTGATTTCAATGTCCAGGTCACCGACGACATCTGCTCCGGCTGAATTACGGTAATCCCTGTTGCCTACGTTTCCGTTGACAATCACCCTGTTGTTGAACAGCTGCGTTGAGACGGCTACATCGAAGATATTGGTCCCACTTTCACTGGACTGGTAGTTGAGACCGAAGTCCAAAGGTATATCCAGCTTCTGAAGGATGTTGTTCAACTGCCCGGCCATTATTTCAGCGAGGTTGGAATACAGGACATTGGTGTTATTGACAACCCCGGACTGTTCATCAGGCATGAAACCTCCGGAGATAAGCAGGGAGATGAACTGACGTTGTACCTTGTCTTCGGTGTTGAGGGCACTTTCCACCTTGGACTTCGTAGTGGGGTCCAGGTCAGGAACGTCTATCGAGAACGTGAGCTGGGGTTCCCGGAGCTTGCCGGATATTCCTATTCCGCAATTGACGATACGTCGCGCAGCGACTGCCGAGGTGTCAGCTATCAGCGTGGCGACAGATGCCTTCGTGGTATAGACACCGTCTATGTCCAGGTCACTGTCCATAACGTCTCCGTTGAACCTCACAGAGCTGCCCCTGGACAGGGTGAAATCCCTCTGGGCGATGTCCATCGCATTGAAATGGAAATTGCCGGAGTTCAAGGTGTAATCTCCGTTGATGGTGAAGACGTCCCTGTTTGGACGTACCAGGATGTCTATGTTGCCTTGGCCCCTTCCTGCCAAAACATTTCCTGCTGCCCTGTCAATTTCTACAAAGGCTTCTGTGTTCTGGTTTGCAGCTATCCTTAGCCGCAGACCGAAATCCTGGCCTTTGCGGTCTTCGGCGACAAGCCTGTTCATCATCACATCATAAGGATCTATATAGACTTCCTTATAGGCTTCCTTGAAGGTAAGCAGATTGCTGTTGGCCTGGCTGGAAGCATTGTCGATAGGAATGTGTATGGATCCGTTCTTGGCCGTCCGGGCATTGATGTCAAGCTGGATGGCGTTGAAAGGTCCCTTGATGGTCATGTCACCTGTGGCGAAGACGTTTCCATAGAATGCCTGGCCGGAGTACTCGTCCATGTTGATGGCCTCCATCCTGTCCAGGGTTATCCTGGTGTCCATCCTTATGTTCTTCAGATGGTTGAACAGGATGCCTCCGGAAAGGGTTCCGGTGCCATCATATCTGTCCCTGACAGAGATATTGTCAAATACCACTCCGTTGTTGTTGACGTGGAAAGGACCGGTTGCGAAGTAGGGAACATTGGTGAAAGCCACTCTCAGGAGAACATTGTCCAAATGGGTGTCCTGCCCGCTTATGGAGAGGTTGTCAGTCTTTCCTTTGAGGAAAACCTTTCCGCTCATCTGACCGCCCATCTCACTGAATACCGAGGTAAGTGCAGGGGCAAGGTAACCCACTTCCATTTTATTGAAGTCAGCTTTCAGGTCCAGGTTTTTCTGCCTGGTGAAATAATCTCCATTTATGTCTATAGTGGTCTTGCCGTCGAGTTCGTTCCTGGCGATAAGGTGCAATTTGCCATCGTCGTCAAGGGAACTGCCTAGCCTGAGGAGCCCGACATCTTTCCCTGCTACCTGGACTGAATCGCAGGCCATACTGAGCATGAGTCCTGCGTTGTCCTTCCAAGGAGAGGTTATCCAGGCATGACCGGTGGCTCGTCCGGAGATCCCGTATTCCTCACCTACGAACCTGTTTGCAAGCCCCATGTCGAACTTTACGAGTTCGATGTTGAGAGTATCCCTGGCCGTTGACGAGAACCCTCCGTCAATCCTTAAGGACTGCTCACTGGAGGAGGCCATGAGATTGTCAACCTTGATGTTCTTGCCGACTACCTCGATGGATGTCGGAGTAATGATCCATTCCTTATCATTGAACCAGATGTTGGATGGAAGGGTCATTCCGTGTATGAGCAGCTGGCCCTCAGGATCCCTCTCAAATTCTCCCGTGAGGTAGATTTCCCCCTTGTCGGTAACATCCAGCTGGTTATCGTAGAAACATCCGAATCCAACATGGTTGTCACTGGCGTAAAGGGTGATGTTGTCGTTCTTCAGGAGCATGCCTGATGCTGAGATTTCGGTACCGGTCAAAGCTCCGTTAAGGCTTCCATCCTTGTTGTCGATGGCTAGGTCAAGGTTGCGGATGTAGTTTTTCTTCATAGCTATCCTCGGAGACTTGACAGAGGCACGGACATCTCCGTTCTCGGACACAGAAAGACGTACGTGGGTACTGTCAGCGACGTAGAAACCGGGAAGGACGAACGACAGCAGGTCACGGGCATCATGAACATCCAGCCTGACATCATAGGTGTCATGGTTCCATCTCTGGGTAGTATCCTTTAGTACTACGGGGAGCTCTTTTTGAACGGTAAGCTCCTTCAGGTCCTTGATAATGCCTGTGAAGGGTTTGGTCCCTACGTAGGATCCGTCAGCGAAACTGGAGGTGAGATTGATCCGGTGGACATTTCCGTTGGAATGTGACTTGATGCAGATGTCCCCGATGTCATGAGCACCCTGGGCGTTTTCCAGGTTCAAGTCCAGGATGTCGAGGTCACCGATTATGTCTCCGCTGTTGACTGTCATGTAATTGGCGTCAACCCTTCCGGAAACCTTGGAGACACCCCTCTTGTCTAGTCCTAGGGCATTGAGGTCAGCATAGCCCACGTTGGCATAGAACTTATAGAGTCCATTGCTGGTCTTGTCGGAAAGGGTGAATATTCCCTGGAAAAGCAAGTTGAGGTTCGGGTCGTTGCAGACCAGACGGCCGTCAAATGCTTTGTCCGAATAGACTCCGGTGGCTATGATGTTTGAATAATCATAATCCAGTGCATGCAGTTTGTCGATGAAAAGAGTGTCTATCTTCAGGTTAGTCCCACCTTTGCCAATAGATGCATCAAGTACGCCCCTGAGGGTGGTTTCTCCAAGTTGTCTGATTCCCGTGATTTTTCCTAGGTCCAGCCGGTCAGTACTGACGCTTCCTGAGAACCTCCTGTTCCCACCCTTGCTTATGAGTTCCCTCATGTTGAGGTTTGCTGTGAGGGAGCCTGTCGATTTGGTATCGACCTTTCCTCTGAGGGCAAGTTCATTAAGTTTGCCATACACCCTTCCATCGAAGCGGAGTCCCTCTCCAGGGGCATATTTTGAAAGGTCCAGTTTGGCAGAGGGCGCGAAACCGTTGATGAATCTGCCCAGTCCCTCGGAGTTGAATGATAGGTTCTCGACATCGAAATCCAGGGTGGTGGAATTGATGTCCGGGAGTCCTGTAATACGACCTTCGGCATGACCTGAAACACCGCTGCCGGTTTCCCTGAAGTCGATCCGGTTGATGCCCAGGTTGCTTACGGTACCCTCTACATCTCCACGGGTAATGTTGAAGTTTATTCCCATGTCCTTCAAGGAAGGAGCGAAATAGGATAGAGTCTTGAAATCCAGGCGGCTGTCCCGGATGTCTCCGGCTATCGTTACCTCATCGATGAAATTGCTGAACGAACCTACGCTGTCGTATGACATGGAGAATTCATCCATCCTGACATCTGACCATCTGTCGTTGATACGGAGGTTTTCTATCAATGACTTTCCGTGACCTACCATAGCCTTACCTGACAGGGAATTAAAACTGTAACCGCTTTTCTCAGAGGCAGCCAGATTATCCACCTCTCCCTTCATGTATCCGTTAGCAAGGCTCAGGTCATGGGCTTCGAGCTCCTTGACGGTAAGGTCCATGTCTGACCAGTTGATGCCATAATCCATGCCGGCCCTGGGACTCTTCAGGTTTATCATACGGAACCTGAAATCCTCCACCTTGACTCTTCTCGCATCAAATAGGTTGCCCATCTCCTTCTCTGGCTTGTCTTCCTTGTTTCCGGCACCGAAGAAGTTGGTTATGTTCGTTCCAAGTGAGTCAATGGCAAGGGTAAAGGAGCCGTTGTCCACTTCCACCCTTCCCAGGTGGAGACCTTCCTTCTTGAACAGTCCTTTCAGGGAAAAGGTCATCGAGATGGACTGGGCTGTGGCGAGGGTGTCCAGGACTTCTCCGTCAGGGGTTACGGGCGGATTATCGTCTATGAGCCTGAGGTCTTTGATGACCAAGGCGTTGAAAGGCTTGAGATGGACCTTTGAGAACTCGATCCTTCCATTGAACTTGTCTTCAAGGGAAGAGGCCACCTTCTTCGCAACGAAAGTCTGGACACCTGGAAGCTGGATCAGCAACCAGGCGGCGAACAGCAGGACAGCTATTGCCACGACTATTGTCCAGAATATCTTGAGAGCCTTTTTCACAATCTACAAATATACCAAATTACTTTGAATTTATTATCTTTGCAGACAGTTCCAATCTCTTTGAATATCATGGCGGATTTTATCCTCGGAATCGAATCTAGCTGCGACGATACATCTGCGGCAGTGTTGAAAGACGGATTCCTGCTCTCCAACGTTATAGCGAGCCAGCAGGTACATAAAGATTTCGGTGGAGTGGTCCCCGAACTTGCCTCCAGAGCCCATGAGCAAAACATAGTTCCCGTTGTCAGCCAAGCCCTTGGCAAGGCAGGAATTCAGCCTTCAGACCTTACTGCGATTGCATTTACCCGTGGTCCGGGTCTCCTTGGTTCCCTTCTGGTAGGTACTTCGTTTGCAAAGGCCTTGGGCATAGCCCTGGATATACCAATCATAATGGTAAATCATCTTCAGGGGCATATCCTGGCTGATTTTGTGAAACAGGAAGGTAAGGAAAACCGCCATCCGGCTTTTCCGTATCTGTGCTTGCTCGTCTCCGGTGGGAATTCCCAGATTGTCAGGGTTGACAGCCCGCTGGAGTACACGATCCTAGGCCAGACTATCGATGATGCCGTGGGTGAGGCATTCGATAAGTGTTCCAAGATGATGGGATTGGGCTATCCTGGAGGACCGATAATAGACCGTCTGGCAAAAGAGGGTGATCCCAAACGGTTCCAGTTTGCAAAGCCTCACATCCCCGGTCTCGACTACAGTTTCAGCGGAGTAAAGACATCCCTTCTTTATTTCGTTAGGGATGAGATGGCCAAGGATCCGCAGTTCATTGAGAAGAACAAGGAGGACATCTGCGCAAGTTTCCAGAAAGTCCTGATCGATATCCTTATGGACAAGCTTGTAAAGGCGGCCCGCCAGACGGGGATAAAGGAAGTTACCATAGGGGGAGGAGTCTCTGCCAACAGCGGTCTCCGCGCAAGGATAGAGGCTGAAGGCAGGAAGAGGGGATGGAACACCTATCTTCCCGAGTTCAAGTTCACTACCGACAACGCCGCGATGATAGCCATAGCCGGATGGTTCCGGTACAAGGCGGGTGAACGAACGCCCCTGGATGTTGCTCCGGTGTCAAGAATTGCTGATTATTAAAGATTTACGTTTATGATAGAGTTTGAAATGACCGGCCGAGTGGGTCGTGACCTCAGGCCTGACGATGTCAGGATCGTTGCCGCAAAGGAGATGAATCTTAGAGGCAATGCTGTGATCAATGTAATCGATCCCACCAAGTCGTACCAGCCTACCTTCCCAAATGCAGCTGCTACCTGTGTCATTGCCCGTCGCTCGATCGATGCCCGGAACGAAGTGGTCTATCGCTACAGGATCGAGGCCTACAACCATCGTTTCGAATCATATGTTCCTTATGAGGTGGCAGAGTACAAGGACGTTTACGATGCGGAACCTGTCATCATCGTTGGAGCTGGTCCGGCTGGCCTCTTCGCCGCTCTCAAACTCCTTACCCTCGGTCTCAAGCCGGTAATCCTGGAAAGGGGAAAGAATGTCCATGACAGGAAGTTCGACATGGCAAAGTTGAGCCGTGAAGGTGTGGTGGACCCGGATTCAAACTACTGCTACGGAGAAGGTGGAGCCGGAGCTTTTTCTGATGGAAAACTTTTCACCCGTTCTTCAAAGAGGGGAGACATAAAGGAAGTACTTCACCAGTTTGTCAATTTCGGAGCCAACCCCCAGATCCTGGTCGATGCCCATCCGCACATCGGAACCGACAGGCTTCCCAAGATTGTAGAGAACATCCGCCTCGCTATCGAAGAAAAGGGCGGGGAATATCATTTCGGCACCCGGGTTACCGACATCGTACGCAAGAAGGACGGTACCATTGAGGTAAAGGCACTTGACAGCGAGCATCCAACCAAGACTACCGGGAAGCCGAAGGCGGTGAAATACTTAGCCAAGAAGGTCATACTTGCATCCGGACACTCCGCGAAGGATATCTATGAGATGCTCTCATCCAAGGATTGCTCCCTGGAAGCCAAGGGCTTTGCGATGGGGGTACGTGTGGAGCATCCGCAGTCGCTGATAAACGAATCACGTTACCATGGACGCTGGGAGCCTGAATTCCCGGCTGCTGAATATTCCTTTACGGAACAGGTTGAAGGCAGGGGAGTCTTCTCTTTCTGCATGTGCCCTGGAGGAGTGCTCGTACCATCTGCTACCGAGCCTGGAACCATAGTCATGAACGGCATGTCAAACTCTGCTCGTAGCGGCAAGTTTGCAAATGCCGGTGTAGTAGTCCAGATTGATCCTGATGACATACCTGAAGAATATGCCTCAGCCGGTCCGCTCAAGGGACTCGAGTTCCAGAAGGCAGTGGAAAGGAAGATGTGGGAATATTCATCAGTCCGTTCTGATAATCCGATGGCTGCCCCTGCCCAGAGGATGATTGACTTCTGTAATGGAGTCGTTTCTAAAGACCTTCCGAGTTCTTCTTATAAGCCCGGAGTGGTAAGCGGTCCCCTTCACGAACTCCTCCCCGAGTTCATTTCTTCCAGGTTGCAGAAAGCCTTCCCTGAAGTTAACAAGCATTCCTTCAGGGGCTTCTTTACCAACGACGCCCTTCTTGTCGGAGTAGAGTCCAGGACATCGTCTCCCGTGAGGATCCCCCGTGATCCGGAGACTCTGGAGTCCATATCTTTCCCCGGCCTTCTTCCTTGTGGCGAAGGAGCAGGCTATTCCGGAGGTATCGTATCTTCGGCCATCGATGGAATCAACTGTGCTCTTGCAGCCTTCCGTTCACTCTCATCATCGGTCCCTGAGCCCGCCGAAGGACCGGAGGTTCAACAAGCTAACCAACCAGAGTAGCCATGGCGGACGACAAGCCCACGGTCCATGCCGGCTTTCCATCTCCGGCTCAGGATTACATGAATTCTTTCATAGATCTCAACAAGGAACTTGTCCGTCATCCAGCAGCCACTTTCTACGCCCGGGTAGTGGGAGATTCAATGGTCGATGCCGGTGTTGAGGAGGGTGATGTGCTTGTTGTTGACAAATCCCTTGAACCTCAGGAAGGAGATATGGCGATCTGCTTCATAGATGGAGAGTTCGCCCTCAAGTTCATCTCCTACAAGGAGCCCTCTGCCAAATCCGTCAAGGCGAAGAAGCAAGGGGTTTCATATGACATCCTTGGACACAGGAAAATGTGGCTGTTGCCGGCCAACGAGAAATACCCTCCAATTGAAGTCACCGAATCCAATGATTTCACAATCTGGGGAGTCGTCACTTATATCATTAAGAAAGCTTGTACGCGCTTGTAGACTGCAATAACTTTTTCGTGTCATGCGAAAGGGCCTTCCAGCCTGAGCTGGAGGGGTGTCCCGTAGTTGTCCTTTCAAACAACGATGGGTGCGTGGTGGCCAGGAGCAACGAAAGCAAGGCTTTGGGGGTACCTATGGGGACCCCTTATTTCAAGGTAAAATACCTTGTAGATAAAGGGAAACTGGTTGTACGTTCTTCGAATTATACCCTCTATGGAGATCTCTCGGCAAGGGTGATGTCCCTGCTGGCCGAAGTGGCTCCGAAACTGGAAGTCTATTCCATCGACGAAGCGTTCATGAATATGGATGGGGTCAGGAAGGAAGATCTTACGGGGCTTTGCCGGGATCTGATCAGGAAGATAAGGCGGTGGACGGGGATTCCGGTCAGTATTGGAATCGCCGAGTCCAAGACACTTGCGAAGGTGGCTAATCATTTCGCCAAGAAATACAAGGGGTACAAAGGAGTATGCATGATTGATACCCCGGAGAAGATGAATAAGGCCCTTTCACTTACTCCTATCCGTGATGTTTGGGGAATAGGATGGAGGGGCGCTCCAAAGCTGGAGGCGGCAGGGGTGAAGAATGCACTTGACTTTGTCTCCAGGCCTTCGGAATGGGTGCGGGAACGTATGGGCATAATGGGAGTACGGACCTGGTCCGAGCTTCAAGGGATCAGGATGGTCGAGGATGAAAAGGATGAGAAGCGGAAGTCAATTTGCACTTCCAGGTCCTTTGCCAACATGATAACTAAGTTCGACGACCTCGCCCAGAGGGTTTCAGACTTTGCCGGCAAATGTGCCGAGAAACTGCGGAAGGATGGTACTGCCGCCGGGACAGTAGGAGTATTCATCCACACCAACCGTTTCCGCGAGGACCTGGCCCAGTATTATCCCAATGCCTGTGTGAAACTGGATGTCCCGGCGAACAGTACTCCCGAGATTGTCGGAGCCGCACTGCGTGCGATGAAAATGGTTTTCCGGCAGGGCTTCGAGTACAAGAGGGCCGGTGTGATAGTGACTGACATAGTGGACGCAGATTCCATACAGCAGACCCTTTTCGGTTTCGATTCCGGTGCAAGGGACCGTGACGACAGGATCTCAAGGGTTATGGACATGGTCAATACTTCTGGTAAGAATGTCCTTCACCTCGGTACCCAGCGCTCAGGTCATTATGCCGACGGTATCCGCCGGGAATTCTGCTCAGGGCTCTACACTACTTCCTGGGATGAATTGATCGAAGTTAAGTAGTTTATTGGTATATTTGTTATCATGAGGAATATTGTCGCTATTATCTGCTGCCTTGCAGTGGCATCTGCCATTGTTTCCTGTGGGCAATCATTTGAAGTTTATGACCTTACATGCGAGAGTCTGGACCAACCGTTGGGGATTGATTCATCCTTCCCCCATTTCAGCTGGAAAATCCGTTCCGGGAAGCCCATGGAACAGGTCGCTTATGAAATCCAGGTTGCTTCAACGGAGGCCGGCCTCAAATCAGGCAAAGCCGGATTGTGGTCCACCGGACGGGTGGATTCTCCGGACCAGGTCATGATACCATATTCAGGGAAGCCACTTGTATCTCGTCAGCAATGCTGGTGGAGGGTCAGGGTCTGGAAATCCGATAGGGAGGTATCAAGTTGGAGCAGGCCGCAGCGTTTCGGGATAGGAGTGATCGAAGGTGACGTTATCAAGGGAGATTACATAGGTGCAGTCCCCGGTGAGGGCAGGGCCCCTGTCCTTCGCAAGACTTTCACTGTCGATGGAAAGATGGGTGACGCTCTCCTCTATGTCAACTCCCTCGGCTACCACGAGGCTTACATAAATGGGAAGAAGGTTTCGGAGGCAGTCCTGAATCCTGCAGTTTCCCAACTGGACAGGAGATCCCTCATTGTCACATACGATGTTTCCGGTCTGCTGCGTAAAGGGACGAATGAATTGGTCATTTGGGCCAGTTCCGGATGGTACAAGCCACGGACATTCGAGGCTGCCTATGAAGGGCCTCTTGTGAAGGCCGAACTGGATGCAGTCAAATCAGACGGATCTGTCCCTTTAGTATGGACGGACAATTCCTGGCAGGGAGCCTGGAGCGGTTACCGTGACTATGACACATGGCGTGACTGGCATTTCGGCGGCGAGGATATCGATGCCAGGGTAAGTCCTGCGGATATGGACAAGTCCTCCCTTGACAAGCTCTCCTGGGGACCTGTCGATGTGGTAGAAATAACTGGTATCGAGGCCATTCCCCAAATGTGCGAGCCCTGTCTTGTTCAGGAAACCTTCCAGCCTGTGAGCATAGAACCTTTCGGCGAGAACGGAGGATGGCTGGTGGATTTCGGCAGGGTGCTTAACGGAATGCTGGACATCAAGCTTCCCTGCCTGCCCGAAGGACACAGGTCAACAGCCTCCTTCTGTGATAACCTTGAGCCGGATGGTACGGTCAAAGCAGTAAGCAGGAACTATTACACATCTTCCGGAGCGTCTGACGGCGACCGTTTCATTAACAAGTTCAATCATCATGTGTTCCGTTACGTCCTTCTGGACAGCCTTACTACAGTTCCGAAACTTGAGGACATCAAGGCGATGAGGATGCGAACGGATTACGGGAAGATCTCCTCCTTCGAATCTTCTGACATGGAACTCAATGCGATCCATGACATGGTTAACTACACCCTTGAGAACCTCGCTTTCGATGGTTATATGGTCGATTGCGCCAATATAGAACGTCTGGGATACGGTGGTGACGGCAATGCTTCCACCCTTTCCCTCCAGATAATGTATGCCACCTCGCCTTTGTACATCAATTGGCTCCAGGCTTGGAATGACGTTATCCGTGAGGATGGCGGCCTTCCTCACACTGCACCCTGCCCCCAAAGGGCGGGTGGCGGTCCTTACTGGTGCGGATTCATCGTCCAGGCACCATGGCGTACCTGGATGAGTTACGGGGATCCACGACTCCTGGAGCGTTGTTACCCTACCATGAAGCATTGGCTTGAATATGTGGACGCATACACCGTTGACGGCCTGCTGAAGAGATGGCCCGACAATGAGTACCGGAACTGGTACCTCGGAGACTGGGCCTCACCCGAGGGAGTGGATGTAACCGACCCGATGTCAATAGACCTTGTCAACAACTGCTCACTCTGTCAGGTATACAAAGAACTTGAGAGAATCGCAGGACTGGTCGGTCATCCTGAAGATGAAGCAGCTTACAGGGCGAGGTATGAAGCCCTTGCCACACGTATAAATGAAGCCCTGTTCGATCCGGAAGAAAACATCTACGGAAGTGGCTCTCAGATTGACATGGCCTATCCGTTGCTGGTGGGCATAGTTCCCGATGGTAAGGTTGAACAGGTTAGGGACAAGCTTTTCGAGAGGACTGCTACTGTCTATGACGGTCATCTCAAGACCGGTCTGGTCGGAATACCTGTCATAACAGAATGGGCAACCCTGGCAGGGGAGTGTGATTGGTTGTATGGTATGCTGAAGCAGCACAGTTATCCTGGCTACCTCTACATGATCGATAACGGTGCTACCGGTACATGGGAGCATTGGGATGCTGCCAGAAGCCGACTTCACAATTGTTTCAACGGAATCGGAAGCTGGTTCTATCAGGCGCTTGGTGGGATAATCCCCGATGAGCCCGGTTACAGGCACATCTCCCTGAATCCGCAGATCCCCGAAGGGTTGGAGAAGGTTTCTGTCACCCAGGAAACTCCCTACGGCACCATTACTGTGTGCCGCGAGGGTCGTAACCTGCATTTTGAACTGCCGGTCGGAATAAGCGCAACAGTCAAGGGTACAGAATACCCCTGCGGCAGTTACGACATCGAACTATAACAGGATAGTTCTATCCAATGACTTTAAGGATGCATTCTACGGCCTCGTCCTCGGTGAGATAATCCATGTTCAGGATGAGGTCGTAGTTCCGTAGATCGTAGCGGCTGGTTGAAGCGAACTTCTGGATATAGTTTTCCCTGGCCTTGTCGACATTGTCAATCACCTGCTCCGCCTCTTTTTCAGTGAGTTCCTGGCGGCGCATTACCCTCTCGATCCTCTTCTGGCGGGAAGCGTGGATGAAGACATCCAGTTTGTTGGGATGGTCCTTGAGTACGAAGAAACCGGAACGGCCAGCTATGACGCATGATGACTCTTCTGCCAGTGAGAGCAGGATCTCCTTCTCGTAGGAGAAGACTTCGTTGGACGTTACCACCGGAGGCTCCTCAACACCACGGGGAATGAACATTTCCGAGCCGAATTCAGGGGAGATCCTGGAGAACAGATCCTCCAGCCAATTCTGCTTCTTACCCTTGATCCTTTCTATCTCGCCTTCGTTGAGGCCGAACATTTTCACCAGTTTATCGATGAGTTGCTTGTCGCAGAAACGGACTCCGAGTTTTTCGGCAAGTTTCCTTCCTACTGTCCTTCCACCGGAACCGACTTCACGGCTGATGGTGATGACAAATTTGTCGTTAGTGTTCATGAGAAAAAGTTTTATTGGCAAATTTAACAAATATTCATCAGTATTTTTTGTATATTTACAAAAACATGAAACATAATTAATTTCCCGAATAATATGCTTAACAGAAGAGATTTCCTCAAGTCCATGGCGGTGGCTTCAGCCGGTGTGGCATTGACTCCCGGAGAGATCCTGGCGAAGGAGAGTTTTGTCGGTGGCCTTTCCAAGGCAAAACCCCGCGGAGAAAAGGTCAAGATCGCCTTTGTCGGTATAGGCAACAGGGGTGAGCAGATTATCACTGATTTCACGAATACCGGCATGATCGATGTAGTCGCCCTCTGCGACGTTGATATCGATGGGCCTCAGTGCAAGAAGGTCCTGGGAATGTATCCCAAGGCCAAGAGGTTCCGTGACTATCGTCAGATGTTCGACAAATGCGGCAATGAGTTTGATGCAGTTGCAGCTGCTATTCCGGACCATTCCCATTTCCCGATCGCCATGCTGGCCATGAACCAGGGCAAGCACATCTATCTTGAGAAACCGATGTGCCGTACCTTCCATGAGGCTGAAATCATGATGGCTTCAGCGAGGAAGCATCCCAACCTCGCCACCCAGGTGGGCAACCAGGGGCATTCCGATGCTAATTATTTCCAGTTCAAGGCTTGGCTCGATGCTGGGATAATCAAGGACGTTACTGCTGTCACCGCCCATATGAACAACTCCCGCCGCTGGCACAGTTTCGATGCGAAGAAGATGTATCGGATGCCCGCCCAGCAGTCCATCCCCCGTGGCATGGATTGGGACACCTGGCTAGGAGTAACTCCTTATCACGATTTCAACGAGAAATACCATCAGGGCGACTGGAGATGCTGGTACGACTTCGGTATGGGTTGCCTCGGAGACTGGGGGGCCCATATTCTCGACACCGTGCATGAATTCCTCGAGCTCGGCCTTCCTTACGAGGTCAGCATGCTCTATGAGAATGGCCACAATGATTATTTCTATCCGTATTCATCGACCATCCTCTTCCGCTTCCCCCAGAGGAATGGAATGCCGCCTGTGGATGTAACCTGGTACGATGGCCTTGACAATCTGCCTCCTATTCCGAAGGGATATGGCGGAGGAGTTGCAACTGCCGACGTTCCTACATCCAATCAGAATGACGGCCCCGTCGCCAAACTCTCTCCCGGTAAGATTATCTATTCAAAGGACCTTATTTTCAAGGGCGGAAGCCACGGTTCCACTTTGTCGATCATTCCTGAGGAGGCTGCCAGAGATATGGCAAACAAGCTTCCTGAGGTGCCGAAGAGCCCTTCAAACCACTTCGAGAACTTCCTCCTCGCCTGCCAGGGAATCGAAAAGACCCGTTCTCCTTTCGAGATCAACGGAGTCCTCTCTCAGGTGTTCTGCCTTGGTGTCATTGCCCAGAGGCTTAATGCCAAGCTCTATTTCGATCCCAGGACAAAGCAGTTCACCAACAATGAGTTCGCCAATGCCATGCTCGCAGGCCTGCCGCCTCGCAGGGGATGGGAAGAATTCTATAAGATGTAATATTCATAATATGAAAAAGTTAGCATTTGCCCTATTGGCTGTGGTTCTCTGCCTTTCGGCCTGCTCTTCCGGAGACAAGACGAGCGACAACACTCTTACCCGTAAGGAGAAAAAAGACGGTTGGGCTCTTCTGTGGGATGGGAAGACTACTGAAGGATGGAGGGGTGCCAAACTGGATGCCTTCCCTGAGAAAGGTTGGGTAGTTGAAGACGGGGTCCTCAAGGTCCTCGCCGGCAACGGGGGAGAGTCCACCAACGGAGGAGACATAATCACCACCCGCCTTTACAAGAATTTCATCCTTAAGGTTGATTTCAAGATCACCGAAGGAGCCAACAGCGGAATCAAATATTTCGTAGATCCTACCCTTAATAAGGGCGCAGGCTCGGCCATCGGCTGCGAATTCCAGGTCCTCGACGACCTCCGTCATCCGGACGCCAAACTTGGCGTGAAGGGCAACAGAACCCTTGGCTCCCTGTATGACCTTATTCCTGCTCCTGAAGACAAGCCTTTCGACATCAATTCCTGGAACACTGCCATGGTGGTGGTAGAGGGCAATCATGTCGAACATTGGTTGAATGGAGTGAAGCTTCTGGAGTACGAGCGGAACAACCAGGAATGGAATGCACTTGTAGCATACAGCAAGTACCGTGACTGGCCGAATTTCGGCAATTATGAGGAGGGCTATATCCTTCTCCAGGACCACGGTGATGAGGTCTGGTACAAGAATATCAAGATCAAGGAATTAAAGTAGGTTTTCATGCAAGACAGACGTAGTTTTCTAAAGACCGTTGCGACTGCTTCGGTCGGTGTTGCCTTAGCCCCCGGTGAGGTGATAGGAAAGGAAAAGAATCCTGATATCCCGTTATCAAATCTTCCATCAGCTGCTTCTGAAAGCAATGGATCCGTACCGGTCCTGGATTCTAACGATCCGGTGCTCAACAAGATCAGGCAGGCCCGCTATGTGGCCGCTCCGGCCAGGGTAAAAGCAGCTTCACTCGGTATCCTCCATTATTCCGACATCCATGGAGATGATATCGCGGTTGCGAGGCTTCATGAAGTTATTGGGAAGTACGGTCCTTATATAGATGCCGTGCTTGCTACAGGCGATTCAGTCCTTTATTATGCTGACGGAACAGAGGAGTATCCTAATGATGCCAAATGGTGGCGTGCATCCGGACTCGCAGAAAAGTCTCTCTTTGTTCTGGGCAATCACGACAGTGCTGCCAGGTCCAATGAAAAAGGTCATCTGGAAGGTTCTGCAGATTGGGATTTCAAGGGAAAGGAATGGGATTTCGACACCTATTACGCTGACTATATCGGCAGGCTTGGTTATGTCATGCCCAATGGCTATGACAAACCTTCAAGCCCTTATTACAAAGCCTGCTTCTGGCATAAGGACTTTGCTGAGGCCAAGATAAGGCTCCTGGGGCTTGACTGCATGCATTTCAATGATGGTTTCCGCTACCTTACAAGCGAACAGGAATCCTGGCTTTCCGCAAGGCTTGAAGACACACTTGATCCTTCCGATCCTGCATTTGGATATTCTGTCATAGTCTCTACCCATTATCCTCTGGATGATTTTGAAGGTGACAATGAAAAGTGGGAAGAGTCAAAGCACCGCTTTATTTACAACCAGAATTCAAAGGGTGGACGCCTGATGGATCACAGGACAGGAGACGTAAACAATTTCCACACTCCTGAAACAGTCTCCTATGTTGCTACCAAGCGTTTTTCCTTGAGGTCGAAAGTACCTGCCGCCACGGAACAGTATGGCTACGTTTCCGGCCCTTCAAATCCTCTGGCAGACATCGTTCAGTCATGGGTGGACAAGGGAGTGAAGTTCGTCGTCTGGCTGACCGGTCACTGCCACAACGATATGCTGTACTATCCGGCGAAATACCCCGGCCTTCTCTGTCTCTCGGTTGACCAGGCAGGGAACCTGCGTGGCAATTCGATAACTGACCGTGGAGAGGATCTGGAGTCCCGATTCTGTGCTAACTACTATGCGGTTGATACACAGAACGGACTGTTCAAGATAGTGAGGCTTGGCCTTTCCATGACCAGGCACATGATCCGGAAAGACGTTCTCTGTTACGACTACATCAACAAGAAGGTGATATTCGGGTAGAATCTTTCAGGCACTATGAAAAACCGGAAGAAACAGAAGAAACTACGTATCACTGAAGCCGACTTCATGTTAGCGAACCGCCGTGCCGCCCGTCTTGAAGAGATCGAGCAGCACGGCCGTCCGGTAACTTTCAGAAAAGTACTACACAAGTCCAAGAAAGCCTATGACAGGAAGCGGTACAAGACCCTGTCGAAACTTTAGGGTCTGGTACAGGAAAACTATTTCTTTTCCTTGGAGCCGAGGATTTCGCGGACGAGAATAGGTTCGTTGGTGGTGATGCAGTCAACTCCGAGGTCGGCCATCTTCTTGATCTCATCCCTGTCATTGACAGTCCAGACATTGACGCTCATCTTGTTCTTGTGAGCCTGCCCGATCCATTCGGGATTCTTGTCGAATGCGCTGTAGTGATAGTCGATACCGTTGATCCCCTTGGCATAGACCTCGTCGGGAGTCAGATCCTTTTCCAGGTACTGGTTTGTGAATCCAGGGCATAGGGCCGCGATCCTCTCGCAGATATTGCGGCTGAATGATATGAAGATCACCTTCTTGGGGTCGTAGAGCCCGTGGGCCTTAAGAGCCTCGATACTCTTGTCCACCATGTAGTCTTCATGCTGCTTGTCGTACTGTGCCTTCAGTTCGAACACCAGGACTGTGCCTCCCTTCTCTCCCTGGGTCAGGTATTCATCGAGGGTAGGAAGTTTCTCACCGTTCTTCAGACGATAGTCCTTGAAGTCGGCGTAGTCATGGGTGTGGATTCTCTTTCCATTGATGTGTGCGTCGTGATGGACCACCAGCACAAGGTCGGAAGTGATGTGAACATCGAACTCGCTTCCCCAGAAATGGTTCTTCTGCGCCATCTCGAGGGACTTGATGGAATTCTCGGCAAAGCCTGCTTCCTCGCAGTTCCAGTAGCCCCTGTGGGCCGTGATGGCTACCTTGTGCGAGCATGATGCCAAGACTGCGGCAATAGCGGCAATGGCCGCGAGACGGATTATTCTGTGCATATCGATCGATTTTAGTGTTTTCTGTGTAACACAAATATAGCAATATCTTTCTGAGATTTACCGGAAAATGGTTATTTTTGTATTCTTTGAAGACAGTAATAATTTGTTTATAGAATATGGTTAAAGTTAATTTGGGAGGTTGCAGCTCCTTTGTCAAAGATGCAGATTACAAGGAATATGTTGGTAAGGCACTTGAGGCCCTTGATGTGTTGAACAGCGGAAGCGGGGCGGGGAACGATTTCCTTGGCTGGAAGCATCTCCCTTCCGAGACTCCGGAATTCCTTATCACAGAATGCGAGGCGGTACGTGACTGCTGGAAGTCAAAGGGAGTCGACCTTGTGGTCGTGATCGGCATCGGAGGTTCCTACCTCGGAGCCCGTTGTGCCATCGAGGCCCTTTCCCACAATTTCGCAAAGCAGCTTTCGGGTAAGAAAGATGCCCCTGAAGTAGTCTTTGCAGGGAACAATCTCTCCGAGGAGTATCTTGCCGAGTTGATGGACCTTGTCGCCGAGAGGAACACTGCTACCGTCGTCATCTCAAAGTCAGGTACTACCACAGAGCCGGCAGTAGCTTTCAGGGTTGTCAAGGAATATATTGAAAAGACTTATACTGACGCATCCGAGAGGATAGTCGCCATTACCGATGCTAAGAAGGGCGCTCTCAAGAGCCTCGCAACCCAGGAAGGCTACAAGACCTTCGTCGTTCCGGACAACGTCGGTGGCCGTTATTCAGTGCTGACTCCTGTAGGTCTTCTTCCCATTGTGCTTGCTGGGTTTGACGTCCGTGAGATGCTTGCAGGAGCAAGGGAGATGGAAAATGCCTGCTCAGAGAGATCCGAGGAGAACCCCGCCCTCAAATATGCCGCGATGAGGAATCTCCTATATTCCAAGTTCGGAAAGAAGGTCGAAATCCTCGTTGCCTACAACCCCAAACTCCAGTACCTTGGAGAGTGGTGGAAGCAGCTTTTCGGAGAGTCTGAAGGAAAGGAGCTGAAAGGAATCTTCCCTGCCTCTGTCAATTTCACGACCGATCTCCATTCCATGGGCCAGTTCATCCAGGAAGGTGAGAGGATACTCTTCGAAACGGTTGTTAGCGTAGAGAAGAGCAACAGAAGCGTTGTCATAGGAAGCGATCCACAGAACCTTGACCAACTCAACTATCTTGCAGGGCAGCATGTGGAGCACTGCAACGCCATGGCTCAGCTGGGTACAAAACTGGCTCACATAGACGGTGGGGTTCCCCAGCTTGAGGTCTGCATCGAGAAACTCTGCGCCTATGACCTCGGCGGTCTGTTCCAGTTCTTCGAGTATGCCTGCGGAATAAGTGCCTATGTCCTCGGAATCAATCCTTTCAACCAGCCAGGAGTGGAGGCCTACAAGAAGAACATGTTCGCCCTTCTGGAAAAGTCTGGATTCGAGGAGCAGACAAAGGCAATCAAGGCAAGGCTCTAGGCAATGGACTGCGTACAGAAGTTCAGGGAGACGTACAGGAGGGAGCCCGAAGGGGTTTCCTTCTGCCCTTACAGGGTCTGTCCGATCGGAGCCCATGTCGATCACCAGCTAGGAAAGATCACTGGTTTTGCGATTGACAAGGGGATCCGGATAGCCTATTCCCCGAAACAGAACGGTGTCATTGAGTTGTCTTCCCTCCAGTTCAGGAAACGTGCCCAGTGGCATGTCCGGGCTGTCCCTGAGGAGAAACAGGACGACTGGGCGGACTATCTCCGTGGAGCTACCAGGGAACTGTTCAACCGTTTCCCCCTAAGGGTAGGTTTGAGCGGAGTCATTGAAGGCTCCCTTCCGATAGGCGGACTTTCTTCATCCGCAGCAGTCATAATTTCCTTCATGAAAGCCCTCTGTATTGTCAATGGGATCCATTTTGAGGACAATGAACTAATCCTGATGGCTAAGGCGGCAGAGAACAATTATGTCGGGGTGTCCTGCGGAAAGCTTGACCAGAGTTGTGAAGTCTATTCCAGGAAAGACCATCTGCTCTATCTTGACACACAGGATGACAGCTACGAACTGATCCCGGCTTCTCCCAAGATGAAGCCTTATGAAATTGCTATTTTCTTCAGCGGGGTTGAAAGGACCCTTGCCGGCAGCAAGTTCAACATGAGGGTGGATGAGTGCCGCAGCGCAGCCTATGCCTTGAAGGCTTATTCAGGAATGGAATATGGCAAGTTCCCGGATACCCATCTCAGGGAAGTCCCTGTTGAGGTATTCCATAAGTACAAGGACAGGCTTCCGGACAATTGGCGTAAGCGTGCAGAACACTGGTACGGAGAGTATAACCGGGTGGAAAAGGGTGCTGAAGCCTGGAGAAAGGGAGACATAGATGAATATGGCCGTTTGAGTTTCGAAAGCGGCAGGTCATCGATTGACTCATGGGAGACCGGATCTCCGGAACTCAAGAAGATTTATGAGATTATGACCCATACTGATGGAATCTATGGAGGCCGATTCAGCGGTGCCGGTTTCAAAGGCTGCTGCATGGCCCTGATAGATCCATCATTCAGGGACGGGATATTCAGAAAGGTTGAGGATGAATATCTGGCTGAATTCCCCGAACTCAAGGGGCATTATTCTGCATACATCTGCCATAGTGCAGATGGAGTAAAAATCTGATTATTACATGAAATGCCTTATCCTAGCAGCCGGCTATGCCACTAGGTTGCGACCTTTGACTGACAATTTCCCCAAGCCGCTTCTTGAGGTAGGCGGGAAGCCTATTGTCGACTGGCTGGTTGACGATCTCTCTCGGGAAGGCAAGGTGGACGGTTTTGCAGTTGTGACAAACCATCGTTTTGCCGGTTTCTTCGAGGATTGGGCTTCCGGACGTAGGGAGGAGATTTCAGTAGTTGATGATGGTACTTCGACCAATGAAACACGTCTAGGTGCCGTCAGGGATATCCTATATGCTGTTGAAGCCCTCGGCACGGATGATGACCTTCTGGTAATAGCAGGTGATAACCTTCTGGATTTCAGCCTTAACCGGTTCGTGGATCATTCCCTTGGGAAGGGCACCTCATGCGTAATGAGATACTTTGAACCCTCGGAAGACAGGCTTCGCAAATGCGGGGTTCTGGAAATCGATGAAACAGGCCTTATCCTCAGTATGGAGGAGAAGCCTGCTGAACCGAAATCACATTGGTGCTGCCCTCCTTTCTATTTCTACAAGCGTGAGGATGTTGGACGTATTCCGGATGCAATTGCTTCCGGATGCGGAGTTGATGCTCCCGGGAGTCTGGTTGCATGGTTGGCTGCAAGGGTGCCGGTTTACTCCATGGAGATGCCAGGCTGCCGCTACGACATAGGTGATCTCGAGAGCTACAAGTCAGTTTGCCGTACTTTTTCGGACATTAAACATTAACCACATACATGAAGCGATTCCTTACACTATTCTCCGTCCTATGGGCGGCATTAGGATCGGCCCAGACGACCGTGTCCTTCGAGAAGATATTCTTTGAGACTCATAGCCGTGAGCAGAAGTACAACATCCAGGGTGCTTCCATCACAGGCGGTAAACTCTTCCAGCTTCACGACGGCAACAAGCCGATCGTTGTCTATGACATGAAGAACGGTGCGTTCATTACTGAAATAGCAGTTGAACCGACCAAGACCTGGCACAACAACACCGCCAGTTTTTCGGACATATATTATGAGAAAGGAGATAAATATCCTCTTCTCTATGTAAGTCAGGAGAACATAAAGGAACACAAGGCCGTAGTTTACAGGATTAAGGAAGACAGGGGATCCATGACAGCCGAAATAGTCCAGACAATAATCTTCCCTGAACCCATAGAGATGGGTCTCTACTATCCGAATCTGGCTCTGGACCTCGATGCCGGTTTCCTCTACCTGACCGGCTTCAGCTGGGCCAGCTGGAACAAACCTGAGCGTGGCAATGCCGTTCAGCTGCTCCGTTTCCGCCTTCCCTCGCCAAAGGAAGGACCTGTAGTGAAAATGTGGACCAAGGACATCCTGGAGCGTTATTGCTTCGATTTCAAGGTCGCCACACAAGGAGCTGCAGTCCGCGGAGGAAAACTCTACCAGGTTTTCGGCGGCCCTGGAAACAGTTGCATTGTCTGCACTGACCTGGCCACGGGCACGGAAGTTTTCCGTTCTGAACTCAATGGCATACCGGGAGAGCCAGAGGGTCTTGGATTCCATAATGACCGTATCATTGTCACTTGCAATGACGGGGAAGTGTACCGCAGCGACCTTGTAGTAAAATAGGATATCATGAAAAAGTTGAGCCTGACAGTCCTTGCCCTGGCGGCGTTAGGACTTACCATCAGCATTGTTTCCTGTGATAATGGACAGGTGGTCCAGACTAATGCTGACAAGACCTATGTCTGTGCCTATGTCTGGCCTTCCTGCCATGACGATCAGCTCGGCCATAAATGGCTATGGGAAGAAGGAATAGGGGAGTGGGAGGTAATCAAACAGGGTGACAAGCGGTTTCCTGAGCATTACCAGCCCCGCCAGCCACTCTGGGGCTATGAGTTGGACAACGATCCTGTTGTGGTCGAAAAATGGATCCAGACCGCTTTGAAGTATGGAGTCAATACCTTCATCTACGACTGGTACTGGTATAATGATCCGGATGGCTATAGTGGCCCATACCTGGAAAGCGCCCTGAACGATGGCTTCCTCGGAGCACCCAGCCACGACAAGATGAATTTCTACATCATGTGGGCCAACCATGATGTGAAGTACAACTACTGGAATTACCACAAATGGGGTGACAACGAAGAGCGCCTGTTCAACCCCGATGTGGATTGGGACCAGTTCAAGAAGGTTGTCGCGAGGGTCATCGATCAGTACTTCAGTCTTCCTGAATATGTCAAGATCGACGGGTGCCCTGTCTTTGCGATTTTTTCGATCGCCAATTTCGTAAGGAGTTTCGGATCCCCTGAAGAGGCAGCAAAGGCTATGGACTATTTCAGGGAGGAAGTCAAGAAGGCTGGTTTCCCTGATCTGCACCTGCAGGAGATTCAAGGCGGAGGCTCACGGATGAGTGATTCCAGGGTGGCTGCCATGAGGAGGATAATTGACGCACTTGGAATCAACAGCGAGGCCCTCTACAACATGGGAGGTTTCGACCCGGACTATCTCCTTCAGGGCAAGGAGGCCATAGAAATCCGCAAGCAGATGGACGAGGTCTTCGACATTCCGGTCTTCCCCTGCGTCTCGATTGGGTGGGATGACACTCCAAGGTTCCCTGCTAAAGGACCTGAAGACGTTACCCGTTTCCACAACACTCCCCAGTCGTTCGCCACCTTCCTGGCCAAGGCCAAGGAATATATGGAAAGCCATACCGACCAGCCTCGTTTCATGATGATCAATGCATGGAACGAATGGGTCGAGGGCAGTTACCTGCTCCCCGACCGTCTGAATGGTTTCGGTTATCTTGAAGCTGTCCGGGACGTCCTTGACGGAAAATATGATTAACTTTCCGAAGGCCTGATGAAGTGTGTCATCACTGCACTTATGATGTACAGTGCTGCCAGGGTCCAGGCTATTCCAGCATAACCGATAGGTTTCTCAAGCAATCTTACGAGAGCGGGTCCGACGAATGCGGCGAGGCCCGCTCCTAGGTTAAGGACGGACACCGCTGCGCCCTTGTCTGTCTTGACAAGGGAAGGTACAAGGGCTGAGAGTGGAACGTAGCCCGCAAGCATGATGCACCAGAGCGATCCGCACAACAGTATGAACCAGTAGCTGTTGAGTATCTGGGGGGAGTAGTAGAAGAGAAGCACGGTGACCGCGCAACCTACCCCTCCGAACCACGTTACTGTCTTGTTCCAGCCGATCTTGTCTCCGACTATTCCGAACACCAGGTTGAATATTATGTTCATGAGGAACACCGTTCCCCAGATGGATGCCCACTGGCCGTCAGACATCCCGAAGGATGCCATGTAAAGCGGCATGAACACCACGAAGGCGAACTGGGAGGTGGTGTTGATCACCCGGACTATTCCTCCCATCAGGACCTTGGGCTCACGTTTCATTATTCCCAACCCTTTGAACAGTTCCTTGATCTTGGATCCTCCTTCTCCGGTTCCTGGTTCGGCGAAAAGGTTGGAACTGTCTGCCTTGTTTACGAAAAGCGCGAAGAATGCTCCTGCGAGGGCAAAGATGATGGCGGTCCAGAGAGTGGGAACGACACCGTTGTGCTTTACCGCCCATACTCCGTAATAGGCTCCACGGACGTTCAGTCCGCCCGGGAAGACGAACCAGAACCAGCCCTGGGCGGAACTCAGCACTTTCTTTTCGACCCTGTAGGTTATCCAGACCATGAAGGTGTAGGCAAACAGTGGATAGCCAAGGCCCTTGACTGCATAAGTCAGGAGCAGGATCGGATAATTCATCCTGGTTATTCCTATTCCGGCGAAGCCGGCCACACCGATCAAGTAAAGGATCAGGCCGGTCAGCATAGTTCTCTTTACCCCAAAGGTCTCAGCGATGACTCCCGAGAGCCATGATGAGATGGCTACGGTGATTCCATAGACCGAGAAGAGAACGGCTGAGTTGAATCCTGCCTCTGTGATGTAGCGGCTGAGCCAGGTCTGCTCGATTCCATCTCCCATCATGAAGATAAGTACTCCAAGGAAGCCCCAAGTCAACTGTCTGGGCAATCCTGTCTTTTCGTAAAAGTTAGTCATGAGTCCCTTTTCTTATAATGTTTTAGCTTTTGCAAGGAAAGCACGGACGTGCTCAGTATATTCTTCAGGATGGTCTTTGTAGGCCATGGCGTGTTCTGTCCCCGGGGCTATCCAAAGTTCCTTGTAGCCCTTTGTCTTGGCTTCGTAATTCTTGTAAACCTGCTCTGTGGGTACGAAGTCATCCTTTTCACCATGGATGAATAGTACCGGTTTCTCGCTTTTTGCGAGCTGGTTGACAGAGGAGGCC
>JAGCWD010000126.1 GCA_017962025.1 Bacteroidales bacterium | reverse complement strand
GAAATATGGCCAGACTGTCCAGGCGGCCCTGAAGAAGGTTGCCCCTCTTGAGATCGGAAGGATATGTCCTACGCACGGCCCGGTTTGGGAAAAGGAGATTTCCGAGGTTGTAGGTTGGTACGACCGTCTTTCTGCAG
The DNA here is from genome assembly GCA_017962025.1 of Bacteroidales bacterium. GTDB lineage: Bacteria > Bacteroidota > Bacteroidia > Bacteroidales > UBA932 > Cryptobacteroides. Next base: position 3,217 of record JAGCWD010000126.1, on the reverse strand, counting down.
CCAGGTTGGAGAGGGGAGTCTGCCTTGCCTATGGTTCGATGTACGGAAACACCGCAAAAGCAGCCAAATCCGTAGCTGAGGAATTGGAGAAGAACGGGGTAGTCTGCAAGATGCACGATCTCTGCGAGGAGAATCTTTCATTTGCGCTTGCAGATGCTTTCATTTATGATTCCATCATAGTAGGATCTCCGACTTACAACGCAGGGGTTTTCCCTCCGGTCCAGGCATTCATGGATGCCCTGAAGGCCCGTGGAGTCAAGAATCGCCGTTTTGCCGCATTCGGCTCGTTCACATGGGCTGGTACAAGCGTGAAATTACTTAATAATCAAGCAGTTGAGATGCAATTCGAAGTCGTTCACAATGGGCTTTCATTTGCCCAGGGTTACACTTCGGAGAAATTCAACGCAGAAGAAATCGTCAAACCTTTTATTTAATTATCCCCATAATTATGACAAGAATCATCATCAAGATTTCAGCCATGGCACTGATGCTGTCCATGGCAGTCAGCTCTTTCGCCCAGGAGACCAAGGAGTATCCTCAGCAGGAGCGGATGAGGCCTGGAATGTCCGAGTACTGGACTCCACAGCCGAAAATCGTCACCCCCGGAGACCAGGCCACTGCAGCCGCTCCGTCAGACGCCATTATCCTTTTCAACGGCAAGGACCTTTCCGCATGGGAAAGCGCCAGGGATCATTCTGCAGCCGGTTGGGATGTCCATGATGGAATCGTTACCGTGAACAAGAGGGCCGGTGACATCCAGACCAAGGAATCCTTCCACAATTTCCAGCTCCACATCGAATGGTGCATTCCTCCGATGGACGAGAAATTCACGAGCCAGGCTCGCGGTAACAGCGGTGTCTATCTCCAGAACATGTACGAGGTCCAGGTTCTCGACAGCTACAAGAACGAAACCTATGTCAACGGACAGGCCGGATCGATCTACAAGCAGACTCCGCCTCTCGTGAACGCGATGCGTGCTCCTGGCGAGTGGAATGTCTATGACATCATTTACACCGCACCGGTTTTCACTGAGGACGGCAACTATCTTTACAAGCCTAGGGTAACCGTTATCCACAACGGAGTCGTTGTCCAGAACAACACTGAAATCATCGGTACGACTGAGTACATCGGTTTCCCGAAGGTCAAGGTTCACGGCGATGGACCGATCCTTCTCCAGAGCCACGGTGATCCGAGCCCGGGAATCAGCTACAGGAATATCTGGATCCGCAGGCTCTAAGCCCATTTGTTACACAATTTATATTATGTTAAGTTAAGGGTACGAACACTTCCCTATGTCCAAGAAAAAAGTTGACTTGATCCTTGAGAACATGACTATCGAGTCATGTGCTGCTGAAGGAAAGGCTCTAACTCATTGGAACGGCGCTGTGGTGTTCGTACCCTTTGCTGTACCTGGTGATGTCGTTGACATACGGATTACCAGAAAATACCATAACTACTATGAAGGCTTCATCTCAAGGATCGTTGAACCGTCTAAGGATCGTATTGAACCATTTTGCGAGCATTTTGGGGTATGTGGCGGCTGTAAATGGCAGCCTCTTCCCTATCCAATGCAACTTGAGGCGAAACGCCGCCAGGTCGAAGACCAGCTTGTTAGATTAGGCCATCTAACTGTTCCTGAGATACTTCCAACAATTCCCTCGGATCAGACCATCTTCTATCGCAACAAACTTGAATTTACTTTCTCATCGAGAAGATGGCTTCAATGGGATGAGAATCCGGATGACGTGTTGCCTGAAGACCGTGTCGGCCTGGGTTTCCATGTCGGTAAATTCTTTGACAAGGTCCTGGACATAAAGCATTGCTACCTTCAGCGTGATCCATCAAACGACATCCGTCTGTTCTGCAAGGAGTATGCAGTCTCCCATAGTTTGGATTTCTTCAACATCCGTGAGAACACCGGTTACATCCGCAACATGTTCATCAGGACAACCGACACCGGAGAACTCATGGTGATCATCTGCTTCTTCTATGAACAGCGTGAAACCCGGGAGGCCATGCTTGATGCGGTTTCAGCTGCATTTCCTCAGATATCATCGCTTTACTATGTCATTAACAGCAAGTTAAATGATTCGATCGGTGATCAGGAATGCATCCTTTATAAAGGCTCCCCTGTCATTCGCGAGCAGATGGAAGGCCTTACTTTCCGGATTGGAGCAAAGTCATTCTATCAGACTAACTCCAATCAGGCTCTGAAGCTATACACTGTTGCAAGGGATTTCGCAGAACTAACTGGTAATGAGGTGGTTTATGACCTTTACACAGGTACCGGAACAATAGCCCAGTTTGTCTCCAGAATGGCTTCAAAAGTCATTGGAATTGAATATGTTCCAGAGGCCATAGAGGATGCGAAGGCCAATGCAGCCGCCAATGGCATTACCAACTGTGAATTCTTCGCCGGTGACATGAAGGATGTCCTTGATGACGGGTTCATAGCTGAACACGGCCATCCGGATGTGATTATCCTGGATCCACCGAGGGCTGGAATTCATCCTGATGTAGCAAAGGTCATTCTCGATGCTTCTCCCGAGAGGATTGTCTATGTCAGCTGTAATCCGGCATCCCAGGCGAGGGATTTGGCAATCCTTTGCTCCAAATATGAGATAACCGCCGTCCAGCCAGTGGACATGTTTCCTCACACCCAGCATGTTGAAAATGTCTGTGCTCTAAGGCTTCGTCCAGAGCCTGTCGAAGGACTCAAATGATCTTATTAGCAGTCTTGTTACTATCCTCTCTCCCCTTTCTCGGTATGGATGGCCCTTCCCATGACCAATCCAATTCCCTCCTGATCCTTTCTTTCAATGTAAGGGAATGGACCAGGGACACGGATGAGAGTCAGGATACTTACTGGAAAAGGAGGATGGAAGCCATGGAGAAGATGATTGGCGATGTCAATCCCGACATCATCTGTCTTCAGGAAGTTCTCCCTCCTGTAGGCCGGTACATCCCTGATGAATACAGGACTGCAGGTGTTTCGGTCAGTCATCCGATTTATGTCAGGAAGGGACTGAAAGTATCAAAACATCGTTTTTCTATCTTCTGGGAATCCTGTATAGTCCAGGGTGTCAAGATAATCAACGTCCATTCACGTTGGGAGAGCAAGATTGTGGCCAGGACTGTGTCACAGGTCAATTCACTGCTTACAGGACGGGATGTCGCCTGCGGTGATTGGAACACATCCCTGACAAGTATCAAAAAT
>JAGCWD010000125.1 GCA_017962025.1 Bacteroidales bacterium | reverse complement strand
TGGTAAGCAATGTTGGAATAGACATACCGGTCCAGAAGCACGAAGCCACCCTCTGAAAGGGTTTTCTTCATGATGGGTGATGCACCATGCCTGTCCTCGGCGAAAAGGAGGGCGACAAGCTGAGGATGGACAGTCTCGTTTGATCCGAAGTCCCCTCTGAGGAAGCGGCTGATCAGGTCTCCATAGACAGGAGCGTCGTATCTGGGGAAATGGATATACTCCAACCCCGGGCAGATCCCTTCAAGGTAAGACTTCAACTTCCTGACCTGTGTGGACTTGCCTGCGCCATCAAGACCTTCCAGAACTATAAGCATTTTGACAGACTGATTAATTTACAAAGATATTGATTTTTTGGCTATTTTTGTTCAAAATGAGTGACAAGCGTAAAAGAAAGGCCGAAGTTATGGGAATCGTCAACCTGACCGACGATTCCTTCTACGAAGGAAGCCGTTTCCTTGAGAAAGACGGTTCCTTGAACATGGAAACCCTTCTGGACAGGATTGATTCCATGGTTTCCGAGGGAGCCGCCATCATTGACCTGGGAGCCTGTTCCACCAGGCCAGGATTCGATTCCGTCCCTGAAGAGGAAGAATGGAGAAGGCTATGTCCTGTACTGACACTCCTTGCGAGCGAACGTCGCGGCCTTCATCTCTCCATCGACACTTTCCGTCCAGGAATAGTTTCCCGAACATTTGACATTGTCGGGCGGTTCATTGTTAACGATGTCAGCGGTGGATCTTCTACCATGTGGCAACTTGTGGGCGAATTGGGACTTGAATATGTAGCCATGCACACCAGGGGCACTCCCAAAAACATGCAGTCACTTACTGACTACGACAATGTAACGGTGGCGGTCCGGGAGTTTTTCCAGGACTTTTCAGAGAAAGCGGACTTGTACGGAGTCAAGGACTGGATCCTGGATCCCGGTTTCGGTTTTGCCAAGACCGTGGAGCAGAACTGGCAGCTTCTTCGTGAGATGTCTGTCCTGAAGGACTTTGGCCGCCCGGTGCTTGCCGGTCTTTCCCGCAAGAGTTTCCTATACAAACCCCTTGGCATTACCCCTGAAGAAGCCCTTCCGGCTACTTGTGCAGCTAACTTGATCGCCCTTCAGAATGGAGCAGACATCCTACGCGTACACGATGTGTCCGCTGCTTGTCAGGCAATAGATGTCTTTGAGAGATCCTAACGGCCGGGAGCTTTCAGGTAGAGGATCGAGTCGGGACCTTCGTTGAACAACAGGTCCATTATTGAAAGATTGGGTATGAAACCGTATTTCTGGGCAAAGACCTGGTAATACGGTTTTTCCAGTCCCAGATCCTTAAGCACTGTGTCAGGGCGTTTAGGATGAAGTTTCTCCCGGTAGTCCCCTTCGGCAGTGTCAGGGACCGGAGGAACGTACTCCTCTGTCAGGCGGATATCAGCCTCGATCCTGGTTTTCTTCAGGAAGAAACGGATTATCTGCATGTCCAGTTCGAAGAGGGTTTCGGGTTTCGAGTCAAGGATTGCGAAAAGCTCGTCCTTGTAATAGTCGAAATAAGCTGATGATTCGTAGGCTGATGCGATAGCCCGTTCAGTCCTTATTACCCAAGGAGTGGAATAGTCCACCTTGATTTTCGTGATGGGGAGTTCGTGGGTCCCTCCTTCATGCACCACCGGGAAATTGAGATACTGAGGCCCATCGGCTGCATAGTATCGGCAGCGGTTGCGCCAGCTCTGCTTCTGGTAGTTCTCGCAAGCTTCTATGTGTACGGTCTTCCCTTCGGCCATCAATGCGAAATAGCTGATAGGAGGGAAATAGGCTATGCCCAGAAGCATGGTCCTGGTCTATTCAAAAACGCCTTTCTCGTGGGAATCGCTGGCCCTGATGATACCCCTCTTTGAATTCTTGATGAATTCGAGGATAGTGTCACGTTCCTCGCTCTGGGGGAAACCGGCCTCGACCTTGGTACAGCCGTCGGAAATGTTGTACCCGGAGTAGTAGATCGTGTCGTAGATGTCCTTTATGTTCCTGATCACTTCAGATGAGAAACCCCTGCGGCGGAGTCCGACAATATTCACACCTGCATAACTTATCGGTTCGCGCCCACACAGGACATAGGGAGGTACGTCCTTGTTGATCTTGGACATTCCCCCGACCATTGCATGGCAGCCGACCTTTGAGAACTGATGAGCCTTGGAGCCGCCACCGATTATTGCCCAGTCGTCTATCTGGGTCTCTCCGGCCAGGCCGACATAGCTGGTCAGTATGCAGTGGTTGCCGATCACGCAGTCATGGGCGATATGTACATAGGACATTATCAAGGTGTCACTTCCAATCCTGGTAATGTACTTTCCGCTGGCCTTCGTGCCACGGTTTATGGTTGCACACTCGCGGACTGTTACGTTGTCCCCAAGCTCGACCCTGGTAATCTCCCCTTCGTATTTCAGGTCCTGGGGGATTGCACCAACAACAGCTCCCGGGAAGATTTCACAGTTCTTTCCCATCTTGACATATTGGAATACGGTCGCGTGGGGCATTATCTTGCATCCGTCCCCGATTTCGACATCAGTGTCGATGAAAGCGAAGGGACCTATTTCAATATTGTCACCAAGTATGGCGTTGGGATTGACAGATGCTAAAGGAGAGATATTATTCATGATTCGTGCTGTTTTCGGTTATTTGATGGCCTCCCTTATGGCCTTGGCCATGCGAGTGTTGATGGAATGACCCGGCTTGAAAGCCTCTATCCTGGCATTGAGCAGGCCGCCTGAAAGGTAGAGGTCGCCGATCATGTCGAGAAGCTTGTGCCTTCCGCATTCATCCGGAAAATGAAGCTTGAGGTTGTTCAGGTAACCCTTGTCGTCAATGGCAAGGCTTGGGACGTTGAAGAGATGTGAAAGCCGCTCCACCTGCTCCCGGCTTACCGGATGCTCCACGATGACTATTGCGTTGTCCACGTCTCCACCTTTGACAAGATTGTTGTTGAAGAGATATTCAATCTCATGGAAGAAAACGAAGGTCCTGCAAGGAGCCAATTCTTTGGAGTAGTCGGTACTGAGGTCCCAGTGGGCCTTCTGAACTCCAAGAACCTTGGAGCCGAAATCGACTGTAAGGTCAATGGAAGGTTCTTCGCACGGAGTCACCCTTATGAAGGAACCGGAGTTTTCGTCTGCAACCTCGATTTCGTGAGGAAGTTCTATGAATATCTTATCGGCTGCCTGCGTGGCAAGGCCTGACTTCTGCAAAGCCTCTACATAGTAACGGGCGCTTCCGTCCAGGATGGGGACCTCGACATTGTCGATATCAATTATCGCATTGTCCACACCCAGTCCTGAAAGGGCGGACATCAGATGTTCTATGGTGGAGACAGACACTTCACCATTGGCTATGGTAGTGCTTCTCGCAGTCGAACCGACATATTCGGCCAGGGCCTTGACCATAGCGTCATTCCCAAGGTCGGTACGGTGGAATACTATTCCGGTGTTCTCGTCGGCAGGCTTCAAGACCATGTGGGCAATCCGGCCTGTGTGAAGGCCTTTGCCTTGAAACTCAAGTTCTTGTGAGAGTGTCTTTTGTCTTCTTTGGACCATATTGATGCTGTCGGAACACCTTACTGCAAAAAGTGGTCCGCAATGATTATTATTGCCCCTGTTTGCGGAACACCGCGTAACTGCGGAGATAGTTCTTGAAGGGGATTGCAGGTGAGCCGAGAACTGTCTGTCCGGGCTCCTTTATGTTGCCGATGATACCGGCCTGTGCACCGACAGTGGTGTTGTCTGCGATCTCAAGATGGCCTGCTATTCCGACCTGGCCGGCGAGAATGCAGTTCTTTCCTATCTTGGTGGATCCGGCGATTCCGCATTGGGCTGCCATCACAGTATTTTCACCAATCTGTACATTATGGGCTATCTGGCAGAGATTGTCGATCTTGACTCCCTTGCCTATGATCGTGGATTCCATCTCCGAGCGGTCGATAGTGGTGCCTGCACCAATCTCCACGTTGTCTCCGATTATGACATTGCCGAGATGTTCAATCTTCTCCCATGTCCCGTCAGGAAGGGGAGCGTTGCCGAAACCGTCGGATCCTATGACCGCATTGGCATGTATGATCACATTGTCACCAATCACCATTCCGGGATAGATCACCACTCCGGGGTAGATAATGCAGTGCTTGCCGACGACAGTATTGTCTCCGACATAGACATTTTCGTAGATCTTGGTGTAGTCTCCGATGCTGGCGTGATGGCCTACATAGGAATGGCTTCCGAGATAGACTTTCTTTCCGAATTTACTGGTCAGGAACCAGGAAGAGCGGAATCCCCTGTGACGCCTGTCAGTGCGCTTCTGGGTTGCTGCGTACTTGAGCAGGTCGGCCAGTGACTTGTAGGCATCATCGACCTTGATCAAGGTGGGCGTTATCGCCTCCTTGGGCTGGAAATCCTTGTTGACCAGAAGGATGCCCGCCTTGCACGTGTAAACGTATTTCTCGTATTTGGGATTGGCGTAGAAGCATAGCTGTCCGGGTTTTCCATGCTCGATTTTCGCGAAGGAGGTGACCTTGACTTGGGGGTCTCCTTCTACGGTTCCCTTGAGGACCTGGGCTAATTGCTTCGCTGTAAATTCCATCTTCAGAATCTTGGTTTTCAAAAAAGTCTACAAAGAAAACAATTAATTTTCATTTTTGCTAAATAATCCTTACCTTTGCAAGGTTGAGAGAGATAGGTGACGAAAGCGTCTCCTATCTTTTGTTTTATGACAATGGAAAAGGAACTTATCATAAAGAGCATCGGACCGGCAGTTGAGCAGCGTGGCTGCTTTATTGTCGAAGTAACCGTCAGCAAGGATAATGACGTGGTGCTTGCCATCGAAAAAGAAGTCGGAGATGTGGATCTTGAAGACTGTGTGTCAATCAATGACACCTTCCTGTCAATCTTTGACAAGGATGCGGAGGATTACTCTCTGACTGTGACTTCAGCAGGCTTGGACCAGCCCTTCAAGGTCCCTGGTCAGTACAAGAAGGCCATTGGGACACAGGTCGTAGTCCTTCTACGGGGCGGTGCCAAGATTGTCGGGGTCCTTACGGAGGCTGATGAGGAAGGGATTACCCTGCGCTATTCCAGGAAGGAAACCGTTGAGGGAAAGAAGAAAAAGGTAACCGTGGAGCATGAGGAGATATTCGGTTTCGGGGAGATAAACTCGGTTAAATCCCACGTTGAATTCAAGAAATAGAGACAATAAAGATAAAAATGGAAAAGAAAGACGAAATCACTCTCATTGATGCCTTCAAGGACTTCAAGGAAGAGAAGAACATCGACAGGCCCGTGATGATGGGCGTACTAAAGGACGTGTTCCTGACTCAGATCGCCAAAACTTATGGCTCTTCCGACAATTTCGACGTTATTATCAACGTGGACAAGGGAGACTGCGAGATCTATCAGAACTTCGACATAGTCGAGGAGGTCGAGAACCCGAACACCCAGATCACCCTCGAGCAGATCAAGGCCGAAACCGGAGACGATGACTATGAGATCGGAGATGTGTACACCAAGAAGCTTTCCCTCGCCTCTTTCGGAAGGAGGGGTATCCTGAACATCAGGCAGAACCTCCAGGGAAGGATCATGGACATCGACAAGGCCAATGTCTTCAAGGAGTATTCCGACAAGGTCGGAGAGATCTTCACCGGTGAGATCTACCAGACATGGTCAAAGGAAGTCATCATCCTTGACGAGGACAGCAACGAACTCCATCTGCCCAAGAACGAGCAGATCCCCGGAGAGAGGTTCAAGAAGGGCGACACCATCCGCGCTATCATCAAGAGCGTTGAGATGAAGAACAACACCACTCCCTACATCACTCTTTCCAGGACTTCAAACGAGTTCCTTGAGAAACTGTTCGAGTTGGAGGTCCCCGAAATCTTCGACGGCCTTATCACCATCAAGAAGGTTGTCCGTGTTCCCGGAGAGCGTGCCAAGGTGGCTGTTGAGTCCTATGACGAGAGGATCGATCCGATCGGAGCCTGCATCGGCGTGAAGGGATCCAGGATCCTCGGAATCGTCCGCGAGCTTCGCAATGAGAACATCGACGTGCTGCAGTGGACATCCAACACACAGCTTCTTATCCAGAGGGCGCTCAATCCTGCAAGGGTCTCTTCCATTGACCTCGGTTCATCCGACAAGGATAAGATCAAGGTTTACATGCAGCCCGATGAGGTTAAGAAGGGAATCGGCCGTGGTGGTTGCAACATCAAACTCGCCGGAATGCTTGTTGGCCGTGAAATCGAAGTCTGGAGGGAGCTTTCCAAGGACGAGATGATGGAAGAGGAAGACGTTCTCCTCAGTGAGTTCAGCAATGAGATCGACCAGTGGGTCATCGACCGTCTGGAGGCGATCGGCTGTGACACGGCAAAGAGCGTGCTTGCCTTCTCTCCTGAAGACATCGCCAAGAGGGCAGATCTCGAGGACGAGACTGTCGCCGAGGTGTTCAGGATCCTGAAAGCAGAGTTTGAAGACTAGTCCGGAAGGACAATTTTTGATTTAATAGGGGTTGAATATGGGTGAAATCAGACTGAATAAAATTATCCGTACTTACAATATTGGACTTCAGAACCTTGTGGACTTTCTGAACAGCCAGGGTGTCGAAGTTGATGCCAATCCGAATGCCAAGATTTCGGACGAGCATCTCGGTGCCATCGAGAAGCAGTTCGGGAAGGACCTTGAGTTGAAGAAGGCTTCCGAAAAGGTTGACATCAAATTGAACGAGATCCTGGAGAGGACCTCGAGGAAACAGCAGGAGGCTGTCCGTGAAGAAGAGTTCGAAGAACCCGTCAGGGAAACGGTGATAAAGAGCAATGTCTTTACTCCTGTCGAGCCTAAGCCGGAACCCAAGCCGGAACCTAAACCTGAGCCTAAGCCGGAACCCAAGCCAGAGCCCAAACCGGAACCTAAGCCAGAACCGATTCCCGAGCCCGTTTCTGAACCTGAACCGGTTCCCGAACCTGTCCCCGAGCCTGTAGAGCCTGAAATCAAACCCGAACCTGAGATAGTGGCAGAGATGCCGGAGGAAACCCCCGTCACAACCCCTGCGGAGGAAGTTCCCGTCAATGTTGTCGAAGCCCAGGTCGAGGAGGATAAACCGGTTGAGGCTGAGTTCAGGGAAGATGCGGCACAGGATGAACAGGCTCCCGGATTCAAGGTCTTGGGTAAGATTGACTTGTCCCAGTTTGAGAAGAAGGCTGGCAAGAAGAGGGAAAGGATTGCCAAGGGAAGCCAGAAGGTCGATGTTGCCAAGGAAGGCAAACAGGCTGACAATAATTCCCGCAAGGATTCTTCCAAGAAGAAAGACAATCGTCCCGCAGCTGCTGACCAGGGCAAGGGAGGAAGGAAGCGTGGCCGTGGAGCCGACCGCTTCAAGCCTGCCATGACCGAGGAAGAGCAGGAGGCGATGCAGAAGGAGATCCAGAAGCAGGTCAAGGAGACCTACGCCAGGATGAACGACAACAAGAAGAACAACTTCGGAGCCAAGTACAGGAAGGAGAAAAGGGAGCAGGCTGCGGCCAGAACCCAGGAGGAAATGGCGCAGGTTATGGCTGAGAAGACAGTTCTGAAGGTTACTGAATTCGTGACGGTCAATGACCTCGCTACCCTTATGAACAACACTCCGGTCAACGAAGTCATCAAGGCTTGCATGGAGCTCGGTCTGATGGTTTCCATAAATCAGAGGCTCGATGCTGAAGCCCTCGTCCTTGTTGCCGAACAGTTCGGCTACAAGGTAGAGTTCGTGACCGCCGACCTGACTGAGGAGATTGAGGAGAATAGCGCACAGGAAGACAAGGAAGAAGATCTTGTCTCCAGGCCTCCGGTGATCACAGTCATGGGCCATGTCGACCATGGTAAGACTTCATTGCTGGACTATATTCGTAAATCCAACGTCATTGCCGGTGAGGCGGGAGGTATCACCCAGCACATCGGTGCCTATAATGTCAAACTGCCTGACGGCAGAAGGATTACCTTCCTTGATACTCCTGGCCACGAAGCTTTTACCGCCATGCGTGCCAGGGGAGCCCAGCTCACCGACCTTGCCATCATTATCATTGCCGCTGACGATGCCGTGATGCCCCAGACAATCGAGGCTATCAACCATGCCCAGGCGGCAGGTGTCCCGATGGTCTTTGCCATCAACAAGATTGACAAGCCTGGTGCAATGCCGGAGAAGATCTACCAGCAGCTCTCCCAGATGAACATCCTTACCGAGGCTTGGGGAGGAAAGTACCAGAGCCAGGAAATATCGGCGAAGAAGGGACTTAACGTGGACAAGCTCCTTGAGAAAGTCCTTCTTGAAACCGACCTTCTCGACCTCAAGGCCAATCCCAACAAGAGAGGAGTGGGAGCAGTCATCGAGTCTTCCCTTGACAAGGGACGTGGCTATCTTGCTACCGTCCTTGTCCAGGAAGGAACCCTAAGGACCGGAGATATGGTTCTCAGTGGTTGCTACTATGGCCGTGTCAAGGCTATGTTCAACGAACGAGGCCAGAAGGTAAAGGAGGCAGGTCCTTCCACACCTGTTTCCATCCTCGGTCTCAACGGAGCCCCCAGTGCCGGTGACAAGTTCAATGTCATGGCTGACGAGAAGGAAGCCAAGTCCATCGCCAACAAACGCGAGCAGCTCATCAGGATCCAGGGTATCAAGACCCAGAAGCACATGACCCTCGAGGAGATCGGACGCCGTATCGCCATCGGCAACTTCAAGGAACTCAACGTAATCGTCAAGGGAGACGTGGATGGTTCAGTTGAGGCTCTGTCCGATTCACTCATCAAGCTTTCCACCGAGCAGGTCAGGGTCAATGTCATCCACAAGGCAGTCGGAGCAATTTCCGAATCCGATGTGATCCTTGCCGAGGCTTCCGATGCCGTTATCATAGGCTTCCAGGTCCGTCCTTCGACCGACGCCAGGAAAACTGCCGATGAGCAGGGAATAGAGATCCGTCTCTATTCAGTCATCTATGATGCCATCAACGACGTCAAGGACGGTATCGAGGGTATGCTCGAACCTATCAAGAAGGAGGAGATCACTGGTACAGCAGAGGTCAAGCAGACCTTCAAGATCTCCAAGGTCGGTACCATCGCCGGTTGCCTCGTCCGCGAAGGCAAGATCGCCAAGACATCACAGTGCCGTCTCATCCGTGACGGAATCGTGGTCTATACTGGCGATATCGCTTCCCTCAAGAGGAACAAGGACGACGCCAAGGACGTTTCTGCTGGAATGGAGTGTGGTATCGGAATCGAGAAGTTCAACGATATCAAGGTCGGAGACCTGATCGAAGCCTTCGTAATCACAGAGATCAAGCAGACGCTCGATTAGCAGATAGTTTTATGAATACATTTCTTAAATCGACGGCAACCATCCTGACCATAGGTTTGGTTGCCGTTTCCTGCACTCAGAAGTGGCAGGAAGAAGCAAAGGACGGGTATAATCTCGTAACCCAGAAAGGCGGTCAGGCCCTCGGCTACAGCCCTTCTTCAGGTGTTACCATCATCAGTAAGGGTGGTTATGCCTTCAAGGATCTGAATCGCAACGGCAAATTGGATGTCTATGAAGACTGGCGTAAGGATCCGGTGGTCCGCGCCAAAGACCTCGCGTCCAAACTCACCATCGAGGAGATTGCCGGTATGATGCTCTACAGCGGTCACCAGGCTGTCAATGGTCCGGAAATCACCGATGCCCAGCGTAAATTCCTAAAGGAAGACAATCTGCGTGCTGTCCTGATGACTAGGGTTTCCTCCTCTGCCGATGCTGCCAGATGGAACAACAACGTACAGGCCTTTGTCGAAGGGCTTGGCCACGGAGTCCCTGCCAACAACTCCTCAGATCCCAGGCATGGTGCCCAGGCGACAGCCGAGTTCGATGCCGGTAACGGAGGTTCCATATCCATGTGGCCTTCGAGCCTTGGAATGGCTGCGACATTCGATCCCGGCTTGGTCGGGGAATTCGGCAGGATAGCCTCAAAGGAGTATAGGGCCCTTGGTATTGCCACAGCCCTCTCGCCTCAGATCGATCTCGCGACGGAACCGCGCTGGAGCCGTTTCAACGGTACCTTCGGAGAGGATCCCGAACTGGACATCGATATGGCAAGGGCTTATGTCGATGGTTTCCAGACTTCAGAGGGAGATACTGAGATCGGTGGCGGATGGGGCTTTGAGTCTGTTAATGCTATGATCAAGCACTGGCCTTCCGGCGGCCCTGAAGAAGGTGGACGTGACGCCCATTACAGCTATGGAAAGTATGCAGTCTATCCAGGAAACAATTTTGAGACCCAGATCCGTCCTTTCACTGAGGGTGCCCTGAAACTCTCAGGCAAGACCGGGATGGCATCAGCCGTGATGCCTTATTACACCATTTCCTGGAATCAGGATCCGTCAGGGGCCAATGCCGGAAACAGCTACAACAAATACATTATTACCGACCTTCTCCGCGATACCTACGGTTTCGAGGGAGTTGTCTGTACAGATTGGAACATCACAAAGGATTATTCCCATGTCGAAGGTTTCGAAGGGAAGTGCTGGGGAATGGAGACTCTGACTGAATCTGAGCGTCATTTCAAGGTTATCGAGGCAGGAGTTGACCAGTTCGGCGGCAACAATGAGAAAGGCCCGGTGCTAGACGCCTATAACATGTGGATCGAGAAGTACGGCGAGGAAAGCGCACGCAAGCGTTTCGAAACATCAGCCGTCCGTCTTCTCCTCAACAGTTTCCGGACCGGACTGTTCGAGAATCCTTACCTGGACCCTGCTGAAACAGAAAAGGTTGTGGGAAATCCTGAATTCATGGCAGCCGGCTACCAGGCACAGCTCAAGTCAATTGTCATGCTCAAGAACCATGACAATGTGCTGCCTAAGAATAACCGCCTCAAAGTGTACATTCCCAAGTACTACGAGGCTGCCCGAAGGGGAATGTTCGGAGGACAGGCTGCACAGGGCCGATGGGTCGATCCTGTAGCCGATGCCATGGTGGACAAGTATTACGAGAAGGTCGATAACCCCAAGGATGCAGACTTCGCCATAGTGTTCATAAACGCTCCAGCTTCCGGCAGCGGTTACAGCGTTGAAGACAGGGAGAAGGGAGGAAACGGATATGTCCCGATCAGTCTCCAGTATGAGGACTACACCGCGACATATGCCCGTGAGACCAGTATCGCGGGAGGAGATCCCTTGGAGTCTTTTACCAACCGTTCTTATAAGGGAAAGACAGTAAGCACTCCCAACAAGTCGCACATGCAACTGGTCCGTGATACCAGAAAGGTGATGGGTACGAAGCCGGTCATTACTGTTATCAGTATATCCCGGCCAATGGTCATGAGCGAGATCGAGGCTTATTCCGATGCCATCCTCCTGTCTTTCGGTGTTCAGAACCAGGCCATCCTTGAGACGGTCAGCGGGTCTTCCGAGCCTTCCGGCTTGCTGCCGATGCAACTTCCGGCAGACATGAAGACCGTTGAGGAACAGTTCGAGGATGTTCCCCGTGACATGGAGTGCCATGTCGATTCGGACGGTCACAAGTATGACTTCGCTTTCGGAATGAACTGGTCCGGAGTCATCGACGATGCCCGCGTGAAGAAGTATAAATAGATTTCAGAGGTAATAAAAAAAAGAGGGTGTTTTCGCACCCTCTTTTTTTATTCAATTAACATTAGAACCTCCAGCCGACAGTGGCAGTGATGTCGTAACGCTCCCTCTTGTTGAGGATCATAGGCGATGCGAAGTCGCTCAGGTAGTCGGCATAAGGCGAGATGTACTCGTCGCTGAGAGTTGTCAGCCTTGCTGCGAGGTCGGCGAAGAATGAACCCTTGGAAGAATATCCCAGACCTACCGAGAAGGAATTGATATTGTCGCGAAGGGTGGTCATGCCGCTGTACTCGGGAATTGTGGTGAAGTTGTAACCAGCACGGATTGCCATCTCAGGCATGGGTTTGAACTCGGCTCCGAGCCTGACCATGTGGGAGATTCCCATGCAGTTCTTAATGTCATTGTTGAGATCGTTGAAGGAATCGCCCCAGGATGAGTCCTTATCCATGAACTTCATGGCGCTGTAGTCCGTCATCTCATAGTCGGCGCTCAGGAGAGCCATACCCATGAAGGTATAGGCGAGACCGGCATTGAGCCTGTACGGAGTACGGAGCCTGTAGGAGAAGTTGCCCTCGGGAGAGGTTGCGTCTCCGTCGTAAGAAGAAGTCTGATAATGGACGTCAACCGACTGGCGCCAGACCTCGTCGATGAAGAGGGTGGTGGGAGTCTGGATTGCAGCACCTAAGCGGAGTCCTTCAACAGGAAGGGCGATGAAGCCGATCTTGCCATAAACACCTGCACCGTCAGCTGAATAGGAATAGCGTGAGCGGTAGTTGGTGAAATAAGTGGTCGCATCGTCGTAGTCGATCTGGAAATCGGACGGATCGACGGCGGCCTCCTTGAAGTACTCATCGTAGTTGTAGCCGAGGGTGGTAATTCCAAGGTTGGCTCCCAGGAAGAAGCGGTTGTTGAAATTGAACCCGACATTCAGAAGGGCGTCATACTTGTTCCCTGTAACCTTGCGTCCGTAGGACTGGTTGAGGGGGCCGCCCAGGAAGATGTCGTAGATATAGTTGCCGTACTGGTCGCGCTCACCGGTGTTGGAGAATCCCTCCGTGGCGGCGATGTAGCGGTAATAATAATCCGGATCATTCACGTCACCGTAGTTGGCGATCGATCCAGCCTGGGCATTGGCTATCACGTTCCAGGGAGCATAAAGACCCCTGTCGTCAGCGTTGTGGTAAGCATGGCTCCAATCATCAATGTCTCCTCCCTGGGCATCCCTGTAGCCGTTCAGGAAATCGATGTCATAACCGTCTGCATCCACTGCGATTGAACTCTGGTAGCTGGTCTTGTCATTCTGTCCACCAGCCATCATCTGGCCGGCGAAATTATTGGTGGCATTGACCACGAATCCATAGGTCACTGAAACCAGTCCGCTGCTCCTGCCTGTCGACATATTGAAAGTGGCTCCAATGTTCGGCACGTTGAACTTGGACAGGTTCTTGGCCATCTCGTTTGAATAGGTGTCAGTACCATTGACGGGATAGGCGCTCCAGGACGACTTCATCGAGTTTATCGACACATTGGGTGTGAGGGTGAACTGCGAGAAGTTGTACACGGCAGACCCGGCGGGATTGATCCCGATTGAGCCGAGATCTCCTCCGACAGCGGTCATAGCATTTCCCATTCCGATGGACCTTGCTGTGCCGTAGTAGTTGTTCTGGCTGAATGTCAGCCCGTCGTACATCGTCTGAGCTCCCGCGGCGATGGCGGACAGCATCAGTGTTATTGCGATAAAGGTCTTTTTCATTTCAGTTGGTATTTAATAGTTTAATTCAGGTAAAAGTATGTGTAGGGATAGTCATGACATCGGTTACCTTCTGCCACCGCCTCCGCTGCTGCGGCCACCGCCGCCACCGCTGGAACCACCACCGCTGTAGCCACCGCCGGAACTTCCACCTCCGCTATATCCGCCGCCGCTGTAGCCGCCGGAACTTCTGGAAGAACTGCCGGAAGAATAGCTTCCGGATGATGAACTCCTGGTTGAACCGCCGTAGGTACGACTGCTGGAAGACCTGTAGCTTCCGCTGCTGGTGGAGCTTCCGGACCTGCTAGGAGTCGAAGTCGAAGGCCTGCTGTAGGTCGTAGTTGACGGCCTGCTGTAGGTAGTCGAGCTGGATGAGGATGAGCGGTTGTAACCTGCAGAAGAGGACCTGGTGTTGCCGGAAGAAACTCCGGATGCAGACCTTACTGCTGTTCCGCTGGTCCTGGGTGCCCTGCTGACGGAAGAGATCGAAGACCTCGTTCCGGCTGCGGTTCCGGATGACCTGGTGGCAGTTGATGACCTGGTGGCAGATCCTGCCCTTGATCTGGTCATGGAAGAACTCCTGGTGCCTGCACTCCTTGAAACGGAACCGATGCCGCTCCTGGATGCTGATGCAGTGGTAGCAACCCTGGGCCTGTAAACCCTGTCGCCTCCGCCGAATCCAATATTGCCCCAGTGGTTGACATGTCCCCAGCCATGATAGTGCCAGGTATAACCGCCGTACCATCCACCATAGTACCAGGGATCGTAGAACCACGGATCATACCATCCGCCGTACCAGCCGCCATAGTACCAAGGATCATAGAACCAAGGGTCATACCATCCGCCGTACCAGCCGTAGTGGTAATAAGGACGATAGTACCAAGGGCTGTAGTACCACGGATCGTACCATCCTCCGTAGTACCAGGGATTCATACCCCAGTAGATGGAGGAGTAGAAAGGACGGTGCCATGAATACCATGAGGAGGCATACCAAGGCTGGTAAGCCGCCCAGGTGTCCCACCCGTTATCATAAAGATAAACGGAAGTGGTGTTCTCGTTTTTGTTGAAATCTATCTTGGCCACCTTGTCATTCGGGATGAACAAAGTGTCGACTTTTTCCCCGCTCTTCATGAAGATCGGCGAGCTTTTAGTCTTTGCCACAAGAAAATCGGTCTCTTCCTTTGCCTCGGAATTGATCGCGACCTCTCCTGTCATGCTGTCAGGAGTATAGTAGATTCCGTCCTGATACTTCTGTCCGGAAGTATCTTTAGCGTACTGCGCTGCTGAACCGCACGATGTCAGTGCCAGAAGCGCCGAGAAGAAAAGGATTGTGCGTGTTTTCATTTTTGAATCTCCTATAATTTGACAATAAATTCGTAACTTCGCTACCGCTTTTCATGCGGCCTGCATTATTAATGTTTTTCAATAAACAACATCCGTGCCGAATGGAAAACGATGCACAATAATAAGAATAATTGGCAAGAACAGCAAACTATTATCTGATATGGCAAAGGAAGTGACAAAGAGGTCTGAGAACTATTCTCAGTGGTATAATGACTTGGTGGTGAAGGCAGATCTGGCGGAACAGTCGCCGGTCAGGGGATGCATGGTCATAAAGCCTTACGGCTATGCCATCTGGGAAAAGATGCAGAGAGCCCTTGACGATATGTTCAAGGAGACCGGGGCGGTGAATGCCTATTTTCCCCTCTTTATTCCCAAGTCTTTCTTCAGCCGTGAGGCAGAGCATGTGGCAGGATTCGCCAAGGAATGCGCAGTCGTCACCCATCACAGGTTGATGAACGATCCTGACGGAAAGGGTGTCGTAGTGGATCCCGAGGCCAAGCTCGAGGAGGAACTGATCGTCAGGCCTACTTCCGAGACCATAATCTGGAGTACCTACAAGAACTGGATCAAGTCCTGGAGGGATCTTCCCATCATGTGCAACCAGTGGGCGAACGTCGTTCGATGGGAGATGCGTACCAGACTGTTCCTCCGTACTGCCGAATTCCTTTGGCAGGAAGGCCACACCGCCCATGCAACGGCCCAGGAGGCCCAGGAAGAGGCTGAAAGGATGGTTCAGGTCTATGCCAAGTTCGCCAGGGAATATATGGCCCTGCCGGTAATCGTCGGCCACAAGAGCCCCAACGAGCGTTTCGCCGGAGCCCTCGACACCCTCACGATTGAGGGAATGATGCAGGACGGCAAAGCCCTTCAGGCCGGTACGTCCCACTTCCTCGGCCAGAACTTCGCGAAGTCATTCGATGTACAGTATACGGACAAGGAAGGCCAGATGCAGTATGTCTGGGCTACTTCATGGGGTGTTTCCACCAGGCTTATGGGTGCCCTCGTGATGGCTCATGGAGATGACAACGGTCTTGTCCTGCCTCCGAAACTGGCTCCTATCCAGGTCGTTATGGTTCCCATATTCAAGACAGAAGAGGAGCAGTCCAGGATTCTGGAGAAGATGACCGAACTTAAGAATGCCCTTGAGGCTGAGGGTCACACAGTCAAGATTGACGACCGTGACAACTTGCGCCCGGGCTTCAAATTTGCAGAGTGGGAGCTTAAGGGTGTTCCAGTGCGTCTCGCCATGGGACCGCGTGACCTTGACAACGGTACCGTCGAGGTTCACCGCAGGGACACTTTGGAGAAGCAGACTGTCGCGCTTGAAGGTCTTGACAAGTCTATCGCTTCCCTGTTGGATGACATCCAGGCCAACATCTACCGCAAGGCCTTCGACTTCAGGCAGGCCAATGTGGAGAAGTGTGATAGCTGGGATGAGTTCGTGGAAAAGATCGGTACCGGAAAGTTCCTTCTCTGCCATTGGGATGGAACCGCCGAGACCGAGCAGGCCATCAAGGATGCCACCAAGGCCACTATCAGGTGCATCCCCGTGGACAGCTTCGTGTGCGAGGAGGAAGGTAAGGATATCTTCTCCGGAAAACCTTCGAAGCAGAGGGTGGTGTTCGCCATCTCCTATTAAGTTAGTTGCTGGTTTTTTATTAAGAAGGATTCTATGAGACGGATTCCTAGTTATTCCTTCCTGATCCTGGTTACCCTGTTCCTTTCCGTTCAGGCTTTTGCCCAGGATGACAAGACAAAGAAGGATGCCCAGGCTGCCGCAGCCGAGGCTGCCAAGATGCTTTCCGATACTCCCGAGACTGTGGTTGCACCACCGAAACCGGTGTATTGGACCAATACTCTCCTGACTAACCTCAACTTTATCCAGAACAGTTTTACCAGTTGGGCAGCAGGAGGTTTCAATAACTACAGCCTCAGCACCCTTATCAAGGGAAATGCAAATTGGGCTAAAGACAAGATGTATTGGAACAACGGTCTCCAACTTAACTACGGATTCATATATTCACAGGACAAGCCCATTCTCCAAAACAACGCCGACCGACTGTGGCTGGAGAGTACCTGGGGTTACAAGGCTACCAACACCCTGAGCTATACTGTGAAGTTTACATATCTCAGCCAGTTGACCAGCGGATGGACATATGCAACTCCTTCAGTCTCGGAAGGGGAGGAGCCGACTGTCAAGCAGTGGAAGGATGCACGTATCCTCAGGTCAGATTTCCTATCTCCGGCAGATGTGACCCTCGGTGTCGGTGCCGATTGGATTCCTAACAAATGGCTGACTGTAAACTTTTCTCCTTTGACCGGTAGTGTCAAGGTTGTCAAGAACGACAGGCTCAGGAAGAACTACGGTATGGCCAGGAAGGAGAAGTACGAAGACACAGCTCAGTATCCTGATGAGAAAGACGAGGCCGGTAAATACTTCATTACAGGTAAGTATTACAAGCCAGCCCGCTTCTCTCTTGGAGCCCAGATGACAGCTGATGTCAAGTTCAAGATCAACACCAACTTCGACGTGGCCAGCAAACTCATCCTGTTCTCCAATTATCTGCATAATCCTCAGAACTTAAGGGTCAACTGGGACAACACGATCATGTGGAAGCTCAATAAGTTCTTCTCGCTGAACGTAATTACCAACCTCATTTACGACGACACTGTCCTCATCCTCGATGAAGACTTCCCCAACGGCCACAAGGCCGTCCAGCTGAAGGAGTATCTTAATTTCGGCTTTACTTACACATTCTCCAACAAGAAATAGACTCCCGGATTATGCAGGCCCGTTTCGACACATGTCTTGACGGACTGCTTCCGGATGGAGGGGCGGTCCTTCTTGCCGTGAGCGGTGGGATCGACTCCATGGTAATGGCAGACCTTTTTATGAAATCATCTGCCAAGGCTGCGCTGGCTGTCGCACATTGCAATTTCCACCTCCGTGGAGAAGAGAGCGATGGCGATGAGGCATTCGTAAAAGATTGGGCGGAATCCCATGGACTCCCTTTCCTGAAGGCAGATTTTGATACCATTGGATATTCATCTTCGAACGGGGTCAGCATCGAGATGGCAGCTCGCGAACTGCGTTATAGCTGGTTTGCATCCCTCTGTAAGGAGGAAGGCTACGATGCCGTCGCAGTAGCGCACAATGCCAATGACAATGCCGAAACCATGCTTTTGAACCTCCTTCGCGGAACCGGTCTGAAGGGCATCTGCGGAATGAGGGAGTCTTCCTACATCCAGGGCTCTGACTTTGCCCGCCTTATCCGTCCCCTCCTGGGCTTCACCAGGGGAGAGATCCATGAATATGCGCTGCTCAATGGTCTGGAATGGCGTGAGGACAGCACGAATACTGATTCTGCCTACAAGCGCAACCTTATCCGTAATGAGGTCTTTCCTCTGTTCGAGAAGATCAATCCTTCCTTTTTGGAGACCATAACCGCCGATATGTCCCGCTTCGACCAGGCTGGAAGGATAACCGACGATTTTGTTGCCTCTCACGCACCCAAGGTGGCCAGAAGGGAAGGTTCCGGCTTGGCAATCGATCCTGTCAGGCTCTCCGAAACGCCCCATTGGGAGTATCTTCTTTATAGGTTACTGGAACCTTTCGGTTTCAATGAGTCAGTCATCAGGGACCTTTCTTTGCTGATCAGGGATGGGTCCACTTTCAGCGGCCGCCGGTTTTTCTCCAAGGAATATATTGCCGAAACCTCCAGGGATAGTATTACAATCCGGTGCCTTGGCGAGCAAGGGTATCCCCCTGCTGCCGAGGCAGTCGAATGCGACAAACCAGGAGAATATTCTTTGGAAGAAGTCAGGTTCATCGTGGAAGAGGTGCAAGTAGAGGATCCGCGTCAGCCGGAAGGCGTCACGGTAGCCGACCTGGCATTTCCTTTCACTGTCCGCCGCTGGCAGGCAGGCGACTGGATGCGTCCGCTAGGAATGAAAGGCTGCCGCAAGAAACTCAGCGACATGTTCGTTGACATGAAGTTCTCGTCTGAACAGAAAGAGAAAGCCCTCGTCATTGCTGACGAAGGCTCCCATGTCCTTGCCTTGATCGGCTATCGTGTTGATGAGTCTGTCGCTCTGCCGATACCACAATCCCTTTGCCGACCATCCACCCATACAGGGCACGAAGCGCAGGGAAATGATGGGACTGTTGTTCCGGCAATAAGGATCCGACTTATTTAATCTCGATTTCAAAGGGCATCCTGGCGAATACAAGCTGGCCGTTACCCTTTGTCCAAGTCTTCTGCCAGTCGAGCAGGGCCTTTGCTGTAGCCTCGAAAGGAGTTCCCTCCAAAGCGTTTACTACATCTTCCTCAAGATTGCCTTTCTTCCCGATCTGTGCCATGATTTGTTCCATTACGGTCAGGGGCTTGGGATAGCCGACCACATTCCAGGATGAGACATCGGAATCACCGCCCAAGGATGCTGCATAGACGATGGCATCCTCAAGGGTTCCAAGTTCATCGACAAGTCCGATCTTAAGGGCATCCGCTCCTGTCCAGACACGGCCTTGGGCAATCTCATCGACTGCTTCATAAGTCATGTCGCGGCCTTCAGCCACGATATTCACGAAATTAGTGTAGATATCGTCGACATAATCCTGCATCATGGCAGTCTCCTTGTCATCGAAAGGTCTCATCAGGGAGATCATGTCGGAATGATTGTGAGACTTGACCGGAGTGATGTTGATGTGGGCGATGTTCTTGACAGTCTTGCTGAATTCAGGGATGGCTGAGAAGCATCCGATCGAACCAGTAAGGGTGGTTGCGCCGGAGAAGATGTGGTCGCAGCTATTGGAAATCCAGTAGCCACCGGATGCGGCATAGCTGCCGTAAGACGCGATGACAGGCTTGACCTCCCTGGTCAGGTCGATCTCTTCCTTTATCTTGCTGGCGGCAAGGACGGTTCCTCCGGGGGAGTTGACCCTCAGCACGACGGCCTTGACGGTAGAATCTGCGCGGACCTTGGAGATGATGGAAGCAAAGCGGTCACCGGAGATGTTGTTAGGATCATCCTGCTCGACGATGTTTCCGTCGGCATAAATGACAGCGATCTTTTTCTTGGCGGCAGTATTGGCCTTGACTTTCGCGGAGGCATAATCCTTCAAGCCTATGAACTTGACATCCTTGTATTTGTCTTTTCCAGCCAAGGTTGCCATTTTCTCCTTGTAGCCCTCTACGCTGAGGAGCTCGTCGGCAAGGTTGTGCCTGATCATGTCCTCGGGGAAGCTGATGGAAAGGTTGTCGATGAAATAATTGAGTGAATCAACGCTGATGCCTCGCGACTGGGCGGTCTCATTTGCAACAGCCTCCCATGTAGAATTGATCATGACCTGGTTCTGCTCCATATTCTCCTCGCTCGGAGCGTTCTTGATATACATCTCGCCTGCACTCTTGTATTTGCCGTGGCGGATCAGTTGATAATTCACTCCAAGCTTGTCCAGGAGGTCCTTCAGGAATACCATGCTTCCACTAAGGCCAAGGAAGAAGTTGTTTCCACCATGATGGCTGGTAGTATAGATCTTGTCGGAAACTGAGGCTAGGTAGTAGCTTCCTGAGGTGAAAGCCTCGCCGTATGAGACCACGGCTTTCCCGCTCTTGCGGAAATCCGTCAAGGCCTTGCGGATCTCGCTGATGTTGCTGATTCCACTGATCGGGTTATCAGCTTTTATGAGGATGAACTTGATCCCAGGATCTTCGGCCGCCTTATGGATGGCTCTGACAGCATCATAAACACCGATAGTGCTGGACATCGAGCCACTGCCGATGGCACTGAGTGAACTGAGGGACAGTGAAGGCATTGACTCTGATGTCTGTTCAACGATGGCGAGTGTGGACATATCCATGAGAAGGACGCCCTCCTTTGGAAGGACGGTAGAGGATCCACTGCCGGATGACGCTGCTGAAGCAGCCATTGAACCGAACATCATTATGAAGAATATTGCCTTGACTATTCCCCAGACGAATAGGCCGCAAATGACGGCCAACACCCATTTAATGAATTCTTTAGTGTTCATATTATTTTGTTTTGTTCTTACTTTTTTACCCACAATTTACAAAGTTAAGCAAATTAGCCAAAGAGTAGTATATTTGCATTTGTGAAAAAGACGATCCATATAATAATCTGTATATTCGTCGGCCTGAGGCTCTCTGCCCAGGTCGTGGACACATCGTCGGTTTATAAGGATCGTCAGGACAGTTTAAAGGCAGCGGTCTTTGTCGGTCGACATGCAGATGGAATCTCCAAGGGCAAGGACATCCGCACTGAAGTCATCTCTGCTGCAGGTCTCCAGAAGATGGCATGCTGTAACCTCGCTGAGAGCTTCGAGAACAGTGCGAGCGTGACTGTCGGTTATTCCGACGCTGCAACAGGGGCAAGGCAGATCAGGTTACTGGGCCTCTCGGGAACATACACTCAGATGCTTGATGAAAACCGTCCTGTCATGAGGGGAATAACCTCTCCTTTCGGCCTGTCGTATATTCCTGGTCCGTGGTTGGAAAGTATTCAGATTGCCAAGGGGTCCCCTTCGGTAATCAATGGATCGGAATCCATGACGGGCCAGATCAATCTGGAGTTCAAGAAGCCGACTGAAGAAAAGCCCCTGTTTATCCAGGCCTCGATGATGACCGACACCAAGGCTGACTTCAACGTTACTTCCGCCTGGCAGGTCAGTCCGACTTTGTACTCCATATTCCTCGGCCATGTGGATGGAAATTTCAAGACTTTCGACATGAATGGAGACGGATTCAGGGACGACCCCAGGATGCTCCAGTTCAATGTGTCGAACAGGTGGTTGTATTACCGTCCTGACATTCAGATACGTTGGGGGATACATGCTGTACGTGACCACCGTGAAGGCGGTCAGGAAGGTTACGACAAGGACGGTTATGTAAGGGGAAAACCATGGGGGACAAATATTACTAACTCACTCGTCGACGGATATATCAAAGTCGGGAAGCCTCTTAGGGAAGATGGCTCGGCCAGCGTTGCTGCAATCGCCGATTACACATTCCAGAAGACAGATTCCTGGTTCGGGCAGCGTTCATACCTTCCCCGTCAGAATTCAGGTTTCCTGAATCTGCTGTACAGGAACCAGGTCAATGAATCCCATGATTTCACCATGGGTATTTCCGGTACTTTGGATATACTCAATGATTCAAGACTTGCCTTCGGGGGTGCATATGGTGAATATACCTTCCACTCAGGAGAGACATTTACTTCAATACTGGGAGCGAGGGTTGATTATTACTACAATAAGGATAATCGTGACGAAGGCGGATTCAGATTTGTCCCTAGGGCTACCTTGAAATATGCTCCATGGGACTGGCTGGTCTTCCGGGCTAACGGAGGCCGTGGATTGAGATATTCCAATCCAATCTCCGACAATCTGGGAATACTATCTACAACCAAGGTTATTTCTATGGATAATGGCCTTCCGGAGCATCCTCTTGAAGATTCTTGGACCTTTGGGGGCAATATCACTTTCTACCTGCCGTCAAGTTCTGACAACACTTCAATCAGCCTGGATTATTTCAGGACTGTGTTCTATAGGCAGGTGGTCGTGGATTATGAACAAAGTCCCCATAATATCTGGTTGTTCATCCCCGAAGGACGGAATTCCTCTTCTGATAATTTCCAGGTAGATTTCAATGCTGAGCCTTTCGAAAGGTTTACGGTAGCACTTACCGGGAGATACACCCTTGCGAAATCTCCGACCCTTGATGGGAGGATAGTGGAGAAGCCGATGACAAGTCTTTACAAAGGAGTACTCAACCTCCAGTACAAAACCAACCTCAGCAAATGGATATTCGATTTCACCGCTTCCGTGAATGGATCGGCCCGTGTCTATGATTTCATGAAGGAGATGTGGGACGACGATGGTTCCATCTTGTATAAAGAAGGTCGCACGCCGGTTTATCCTCTGCTCTATGCCCAGATTACAAGACGCTTCAAAGGCTTTGATGTATATCTGGGAGGTGAGAACCTGACCAATTTTACACAGAAGAAAGTTATTGTCGGTAATCCTTCCTTCCCTGGCTTCGATGCCAGTTGTGTCTGGGGACCCATAATGGGCCGCAAGGTCAATGTCGGGTTCAGGATAACGCTTTGGAGGTAGGTTTTACTGATTTTTAGTTATATTTGCTTGATTATGTTTATAAATATGAAAAAGATATTGGTTTTGTGCGTGGCGGCCATATTGCTTGCGGTTCCAGTTTCATTTGCCCAGAATCACAAGGATCAGAAAGGCAAGGCCGAGAAGACAGAAAAGGTTAACAGCGACATTGAAACTGTGACTTTCTCTACCAACATGTCTTGCAAGAACTGTGTGAAGAAGATCAATGAAAACATCTCCTTCGAGAAAGGTGTGAAAGGTTTGGATGTCTCGTTGGAGAATCAGAGAATCTCCGTCAAGTACGACAAGCGCAAGACCACTGAGGATGCCATTGCTGCGTCTATTAAAAAACTGGGCTACAAGGCCGAGAAAGTAAAATAGGCATGATCCAGAAGCCCTCCATTCCCAAAGGAACCCGTGATTTCGGCCAGCAGGAGATGGCCGAAAGGAACTATATATTCGACACCATCAAGAGCGTTTTCCGGACGTTTGGATATTCACAGATAGACACTCCGGCGATGGAGAACCTCTCCACTTTGCTGGGGAAGTACGGCGAAGAAGGTGACAAACTCCTGTTCAGGGTGCTCAATTCCGGGGACTGTTTCTCCAAGGTGAATTTCAACGATTTCTGTACTGAAGACGGCGTGAACAGCTTCGCCCTCTCAAAGGAAGTCTGCGAGAAAGGCCTCCGCTATGACCTGACCGTTCCTTTTGCCCGCTTTGTCGTCCAGCACCAGAATGAGATTTCCTTCCCTTTCAAGAGGTTCCAGATCCAGCCGGTTTGGAGGGCTGACAGACCCCAGAAGGGACGTTACCGTGAATTCTACCAGTGTGACGTGGACGTAATCGGTTCCAAGTCCCAGGTCAATGAACTTGAGCTTGTACAGATAGTTGACAGGGTTTTCTCCCTGCTCGATGTCGCCGTGCTGGTTAAGATCAACAACCGCAAGGTTTTGACCGGTTTTGCGGAAATCTGCGGTTTTCCGGACAAGGTGGTAGATATAACTGTCGCAATCGATAAGCTGGACAAGATCGGTCTCGAGGCGGTTGAGGAGGAAATGAGGTCCAAGGGTTTGACTGACGAAGCGATAGCCGTGATCGAGCAGATCCTTAAACTCTCCGGTTCAACGGCAGAGAAGATTGCGTCGATGCGTACCCTGATGAATGGTGGCTCTGCTTCCGGCCTGGTTTCCGAAACAGGGTTGAAAGGCCTTGATGAGTTGGATGAACTCTTCGGGCTTATCAAGGCGGCAGGAGTTTCCTCCCCTGTGGAGATTGACCTCTCGCTTGCTCGTGGACTGAACTACTACACAGGGGCGATCTTCGAGGTAAAGGCAAGGGATTTCGCTATCGGGAGCATTTGTGGCGGAGGACGTTACGATAATCTTACAGGAATATTCGGCCTTCCCGATATGTCCGGAGTAGGGATCAGCTTCGGTGCCGACCGTATCTATGATGTCCTTAAAGGACTGGACAAATTCCCAAAGAACCTGAAATCCTCAACGACCCTCCTGTTTGCGAATATGGGTTCTGAGGAAATGAAATATATTTTGCCTGTCGCCAGGGCGCTGCGCGATAGGGGAGTGGCCGTCGAGGTCTATCCTGATGCCACCAAGCTGAAGAAGCAGTTTGACTATGCTGACCGCAAGAGCATACCGTTCCTGTCCATTACCGGAGAGAACGAAATGACCTCCGGACAAATCAATGTCAAGAACCTGGTCTCCGGGGAGCAGAAGGCCTTTGACAAAGGTGAGACGGAATCCATCCTGGATTTCTTGAAGTAGCTTCTGAAAATTATTTTTGCTATTTCAGGAAAAAATCCTACCTTTGCAGTCCAATTAACATCGCGGGGTAGAGCAGTCGGTAGCTCGTCGGGCTCATAACCCGGAGGTCGGAGGTTCGAGTCCTCCCCCCGCTACTAAACGAAACGGCAGCCAGTTCGGTTGCCGTTTTTCGTTTCTCCGCGGGAGGCTCGCGCTGCTGCGCACCCCCCCCTTTTATCCCCCTGCACCCCCAGGGGACGGGGAAAG
>JAGCWD010000124.1 GCA_017962025.1 Bacteroidales bacterium | reverse complement strand
TATATCACTAAGTCCAATCCCGACATCTATTAAAAGAAATCAACGCTCTCGAATTTCTCGTTACAATTTCTCGGTACTTGCTTGTACTTACTTCAGTCTTGTCAATGATCGTGTCAAAAAATCCCATTCGACGAGCGAACGGGATTGCAAAGGTAAGCAGAATTTTGAAAACAGCAAACTTTTTACAGAAAAATTTTAAGATTTTTTCTGTTTCTTTTCATTCAACGATATTCTTGCCTGAAGCTCCCAGGTACGTAACCTATCCTTATACAGATTGTTGGCATTGACTTTCTCGATATCAAGGGAAGCATCGGAATTATCATCCCAACGGCGACAATTATACACGACATCGTAGATTCTGCCTATCTGGTACTCCCTGGAGACCCTGAGACCGACAGCATAATCCTCACCATACTTCGTAACCGGGAAATTGATCTTGCGAAGAATGGGTACATAAAAAGCGCGAGGAGCTCCAAGTCCGTTGATACGGAGAGCATTGTTACGGCCATTCTCAGGAGTCCACTCCCTATGGTCAATGATTCCAGGAGGAAGAGTCTCCAGATTGAAATCAGTCATCCGGTACGTCCCGACAACCATGGCACACTTCTGTTCATAGAACGCATCCACAAACTTCTGAACAGTGTTCTCGTCATAATAGACATCGTCTGAATCCAACTGGATGGCAAACCTGCCGCATTTCGGATGATGGAGAGCAGCATTCCAGTTGCCTCCTATAGCATGGTAAGATTTGTCCTGGGCGATGTAGACAAGCTTTGGATCCCCGAGAAAACTCTTGATCACTTCAACCGTCCCGTCAGTGGAGTTGTCATCCACCACAATGACATTATACTTGAAACTGGTCTTCTGGCCAAGCGCCGATGCCAGGGCATCTCCGATTGTACGGACCCTGTTCTTGCATGGTATAATAACGGAAGCTTCGAATTCAAAACCTTCGTCATCAAAGGCAACGCCCCTGAACACCGGCTCAAGATACCCCCCTATATCCTTTAAATGACGGGTACAGGCTTTTTCCATCTCGATCTGAACTACCCTGTTGCGAGGATCGACATAATCGAACAACTTTTCCCCTGACTTGCGGGTATCAGTCTCTATCTCATAATATAGGTACTCATTAATATGTACCAATGTACCTTTCTGTGACACTTTTAACCTGAGGTCATACAATCCGGCATATACATAGTCCACATCCATCCTGGCCGCCGCTTCCTTCAACGAAGAAGTACGGAATATCATCACCGAACCGAAATCGAAATCATCCCGGAGGGAACCCTGCTGACAGTCTATCACTGGAGCGAAAGTCCGAACCCCATCCATCTCCTTGAAATGGTCTGAATAGACCATGGCAGCTGAAGTGTCCTCGGCCACTGAGAGGAAACGTTCAAGGGAGAATTCCCCGAAACTCAGCTTAGTGGTCTTGGTGTAGATCATCGTGAACGGGGCGGATGACATTTCAGAGATTCTCTTGATAGATGCTGTTCCCTTGAAAGTACGGGCATCAATCAATTCGATCCGGGATACTTCTTTCTGGGCTTTCAACTCTGAAACGGTAGAGGTGACCTGGATGTCGTCCACATATGGGATAAAGCAATCAATCCTGTTCATTGGTACGTGTTACTTGTCTGAAGAACAAAAATAAGAAATAAATCAATATATTTGTAGAATGGACATCTAGCAGAGAGCCGGATGATGAAGAAAACAGATAACGATATGGACAGCAAAGTCGTAATTATCCCTACTTACAACGAAAAGGAAAACATCGAGGCGATAATCAGGAAGGTGTTCTCGCTCGAGGGCGGGTATCACATACTGGTCATCGACGATGGTTCCCCGGACGGAACGGCATCGATTGTCAAGAAACTCCGCGAAGAATTCCCCAATCGGCTCTTCATCATCGAAAGGAACGGAAAACAGGGACTGGGAACAGCGTACCTGACCGGCTTCAAGTGGTCTCTTGACCATGACTATGACTACACCTTTGAAATGGATGCTGATTTCTCTCACAATCCCGATGATCTGCCAAGACTCTATGAAGCCTGCAGGGACTGCGGAGGAGTGGCCATAGGTTCCCGCTACTGCGATGGGATCAGCGTCGTCAACTGGCCGCTTGGAAGGATATTGATGTCCTACTTCGCTTCCAAGTATGTCCGCAGGGTGCTCAGCATGAAGGTCCATGACTGCACTGCAGGCTTCAAGTGCTACAGCCGTGAAGCATTGAGCACCATCGACCTGGACGACGTGAGGATGAAAGGTTACGGATTCCAGATCGAGATGAAATACACAGCCTGGAAACTCGGCTTCAAGATCGTGGAAGTTCCTATCATCTTCGTCAACCGCAAACTCGGAACTTCCAAGATGAGCAGTGGAATCTTCGGAGAAGCCTTTTGGGGCGTTATAAAGCTTAGGTTCAGAAAGTTCCATCGCAAGGCACAATGACAGACCGCTTGATCCTCAGGAATGCGACAATGGTCACGGGTAATTCGTCGGCCATTGGGGATCTCGATATCGAAGATGGACGCATCTCAGGAGTATGGCCAGGGGGAAAGCGTCAGAAATGGCCCGCTGCAAGAGAAATCGACCTGCGAGGGAAAATACTGATGGCCGGAGGAATCGACACCCACGTCCATTTCAGGGAACCGGGAATGACCTGGAAAGCAGACATCGCTTCCGAGTCAACAGCAGCCCTGCTTGGGGGCATCACCTCCTTCGTAGACATGCCCAACACCACTCCCCCCACAGTGAACCTATCCACCCTCGAGGATAAGTTACAACGCGCTTCCAGATCTTCATTGGTTAATTACGGATTCCACATCGGAGCTACGAACGACAACATAGAGCAGATTCAGAGATACATTTCCCTTGGTTTGGGGACCAGGTTTGCGGGTATAAAGGTATTCATGGGTTCATCCACCGGAAACATGCTGGTAGATAGGGACAGTGCACTGGAAAAAGTGTTTGGAATACATGGAAAGCCGATCCTGGTCCACAGCGAAGACGAAGGTATAATAAAGGCAAACCTCCTGGATGCCACTGAAAAGTATGGGGAAAACATCCCGTTCTCGATGCATCCGCAGATCAGAAGCAGGGAGGCATGCATAAAGTCCACACATAAAGCCTTGGATCTCGCAATCAAGTATGGAACGCGCCTTCATGTTCTCCATGTATCTACCGCCGAGGAGGTGGAAATGCTTCGGGAAGCAAAAAAGTCCAATCCTCTGATAACTGCTGAGACTTCCGTAAACTATTTATGGTTCAGTGATAAAGATTATGCCAGGATGGGAGGAAAGCTAAAGAGCAATCCGGCCGTAAAAACAGAAGATGACAGGAGAGCTCTGATTGAAGCCCTTTCTGACGGCACTATCGACACTATTGGTTCGGACCATGCCCCACATCTTTCCGAAGAAAAGGACAGACCTTACATCATCTGCCCCTCCGGAATGCCTTCAGTACAACAGTCCCTGCCTATGGCTGTCCACATTGCCATGTCACTGGGCATCCCGCTTACAAGGATCGCTTCTGCTTTTTCAGAAAAACCCGCATCGATCTTCGGAATTGGAAGTCGTGGCTTCCTGAAAAAGGGATGTTTCGCCGACCTGGTCGTAATAGATCCCGAAGGAGGTCAGGTTATTGAGACCCCTGTTTACAAATGCGGCTGGACCCCTTACGAAGGAGTCAAACCGAGCTGCAGGGTAGAAATGGTATGGATCAATGGAATCAGGGTCGTGAAAGAAGGCGCGTTGTGTTCAGAGACCGGACAATCCAATCCCAGGCAGTTACGTTTTCTCCCCACTGTATCCTCTATAGGATAATATCCTCAGCTAAATAACAACAGCAAAGGCGGAGAACATATAGATCACCGCCTTGCTATTACAAAAGCTCTTGGAGCTGGTAATGTTGGTTATAAGTTATCTTTCAGTTTCACAAATATAAGCAAAATAATCCAACAAATAATAACAAAACCAAGAATATTTTTTATGATTATCCATAAAAAATGTTTTAAAAAATCAGCCTTAGTGAGATTCGCCTCCTATCTAAATCGACCGAAATGACCCTTACTTTTATCCTCTGATGAAGTTTTAATTTAACCCCCTTCATCTGCGAGACATGGACAAGTCCGTTTTCATGGATTCCTATGTCCACGAAAGCCCCGAAAGCTGTCACATTGGTTACAATTCCTGGCAGTTCCATGCCTGGTTTCAGGTCATCGATCTCACGGACATCTTCCGCAAAACTGAAATCCTGTGCCTGTTGCCTCGGGTCCCTTCCAGGTTTTGACAACTCCTTGAGTATGTCATTGATAGTAGGAAGGCCGAAATCACCTTCTACGTATCTGAAGGCATCTATTGTCTTGATAAGCTTGTCATTGCCAACCAGTTCCCTGGTGGATACCCCAAGGTCCGAAGCCATCCTGTCCACTATGTGATAGCACTCCGGATGGACTGCAGAATTATCCAAAGGATTCTCTGCGCCATGGATCCTGAGGAAACCTGCACACTGCTCGAAAGCCTTAGGTCCTAGCTTGGGAACCTTCCTGAGCTGATCGCGGGAAGTGAAAGAACCTGATTCCGTTCGGAACGAGATTATGTTCGAAGCCAGAGCAGGTCCTATTCCTGAGACATAACTGAGCAGATATGAACTGGCGGTGTTAAGGTTTACCCCGACACTGTTCACACAGAAGGCCACGGTGTTGTCCAATTTCTCACGGAGAAGATTCTGGTCAACATCGTGCTGGTACTGTCCCACTCCCAATGACTTGGGATCGATCTTGACCAGTTCTGCAAGAGGGTCCATAAGCCTGCGTCCGATAGAAACCGCTCCCCTCACGGTCACATCCTCGTCAGGGAATTCCTTTCGGGCAACCTCTGAAGCTGAATAGATGGATGCCCCGTCCTCGCTGACCGTATAGACCTTGACATTATCAGGAATGCCAACCCTTTTAAAGAAATCCTCGGTTTCCCTGGATGCGGTTCCATTTCCTATGGCTATCACCTCTATCCCATATTTCTCGACCATGTCCGAAACGGCCATTATCGACTTCACCTTCTCACTCTGGGGAGGATGGGGGTAGATGATCTCATGATGAAGGAGGTTGCCCTGCGCATCGAGACAGACTATTTTGCATCCGTTCCTGAATCCAGGGTCTATGGCCATCGTCCTCTTCTGCCCGACCGGAGGCGAAAGAAGCAGTTGAGTAAGATTGTCGCCGAATACTGCTATAGACTCAAGATCGGCCTTTTCCTTTGCCTCCTTAATCACCTCATTGGTGATGGAAGGTTCCAGAAGACGTTTGAAAGAGTCATCAACAGCCATCCTTACCTGTTCTGCCAGCTTTCCTCCGGGGTAACGCTTTTCCTGACAGAAATCGTAGTAGATCTTGTTACCGCATTTCTCCGCATCAGTGTCGAGATCGACGGAAAGGAACCCTTCTTTCTCCGCCCTGAGTATTGCAAGCAAGTTATGGGAAGGGATACGCTGAAGAGGCATGGAGAAATTGAAATAAGCCCTGTATTTTGAAGACTCAGGATTCTCTGAAGCGGAACGTGTAGCCTTGGACTGTATCCTTCTGGCCCTGAATATCTTCCTGAGCGAATCCCTGGTCGTTGCAGACTCTGAGAATCTCTCCGCCAGGATGTCCCTTGCCCCTGCCAGGGCATCTTCGACTGTCTGGACCTTTTCGCCTACGAACTTCCTTGCCTCAACCTCGGGATCATTCACCTTGACATTCCACATCAAATCTGCGAGAGGTTCAAGGCCGTTCTCCTTGGCGACGGTCGCCCTGGTCCGACGCTTGGGGCGGTAAGGAAGGTAAAGGTCCTCAAGTTCTCCGGCAACCAGGCAACCTTCGATCCTGGCCCTAAGATCAGGTGTAAGCTTTCCCTGCTCTTCAATGGTGGAAAGGATTCCGGCTTTCCGTTTCTCCATCTCGGTGAAGACATCTGCCCAGTGCTTTACCTCCGCAACCTGGGAATCATCAAGCCCACCGGTCTTCTCCTTGCGGTATCGGCTGATGAAAGGGATTGTACTCCCTTCCTCAAACAGCCTGACACAATTATCCACCTGCCAGTCCTTGACTCCAAGTTTACCGGCTATCCAGTCTATGTAAATCTTTTTCATGGCTTAATCCTGTGAGACAATCTTCAGTTCATCCCTGTAGGCGGAGAATATCTTGGACTTCGAGACAAAACCGATGTAGGATCTGTCGGCACGTCTCACTACCGGAAGGTTCCATGCCGACGTGGTCTCAAACTTCTTCATTACGGAATCCATCCCTTCATCTTCGTAAACATATTCCTCGGCGCTCCTCATGAAGTTGAAAACATGGAGGGTGTCGTACTCCTTATAGCGGAACATGTCCTTACGTATGTCTTCAAGGGACACATAGCCCTGGAAACGTCCCTTTGAATCTATGACCGGGAAGATATTCCTGGACGATTCAGAGACCACTTCGACCAGCCGTCCCAGTGTGTCATCGATCTTTATGGTCGAGAAGTCATTTTCGATGACATCCGAAACATGCAGGAGGGTAAGCACCGCCTGGTCGCTGTCATGGGTCAGGAGCTCCCCTCTCTGGGCGATTCGCTTGGTGTAGATTGAATATTTCTCCACGAGCCTGGTCGAGCCGAAAGCTATAGTGGCCGTGAGGATCAACGGAAGGAAAAGGTCATATCCTCCGGAAATCTCGGCGATGAGGAAGATGGCAGTCATAGGAGCCTGCATGACTCCGGCCATAAGGCCGGCCATCCCGACCAGGACGAAATTCTGCTCGGGAACCGAGAGAGAGGTCCCGGACATTATAAGATTCAAAGTCCTGGCCACGAAAAATCCAGCTATGGCTCCTACGAAAAGGGTTGGTCCGAAAGTACCACCTACTCCCCCGCCGGCATTGGTCAGGGTCATTGAGAACACCTTCAACAGGAGGATAAGAAGGAAGAAAACCGGAACAGACCAGGGACTCCTTGAAAGGAAAGCCAGGGGGGTCTGCCCTTCAAGTGAAAGTTCGCGGCCGTTCAGAAGAACACCGAGAGACTCATAACCTTCTCCATACAGCGGAGGGAAGAGGAAAATCAGGAGGCCGAGTCCGATGGCGCAGAGTATCCACTTGAAATACGGGTTGGTCATCTTTCCGATGCGGTCCTCCAACCAAAGGGTAGTCCTGGTGAAATAAATGGAACAGCCTCCGCAGAAAAGCCCCAGGATGATGTAGAAAGGAATATTCTTCAGTTCAAATGGAGTGAGGGTACATTCGAACGGAGTAGCCCTGCCAAGGAAAACGTATGATACCACTGTCGCCGACACAGTCGAAAGAAGCAGGGGCATCATGGAGTTCATCGAGATATTGAAAAGGAGAATCTCCAGGACGAAAAGGATGCCGGCCAGAGGTGCTTTGAATATTCCTGCAACAGCTGCTGCCGCTCCGCATCCGAGGAGGATTGTCATGCTCCTGTAGGACATCCCTGCCTTGCGGGCGAAGTTAGAACCGATTGCTGCACCCGTGTACACGATAGGGGCCTCAGCTCCTACGGATCCTCCGAATCCTATCGTTACGGAACTGGCGAGAACCGATGACCACATGTTGTGCGGCTTGATTCGTGAATCATGCCTGGAAACAGCCTGAAGTGCCTTCGTGACCCCATGGCCAATGTTGTCTTTAAGGATGAACCTGCAGAACAGCATGGCCAATAGCATTCCGATTCCGGGAAGTACTATATAATAGAGGGCACCATTCCAGATATTCCCGAACACGGAGCCCAATCCGTGCTGGATCAAACTTATCAGTGTTTTTAGGACAACTGCGGCAAGGCCCACTACGAGGCCTACTGCAACACTCAGGACCAGAAGCCTGTTCCTCTCGGACAAATGCGATATGAGGTTCCATTTGGACATACCCAATCGCGAATATACGATTAATTCAAAAAAAAAGGATTACTTTTGGGTTATGAAGAAGATTGTATTGTCTATTGGTTCAGTAGTCCTGATTGCCCTGCTGGCAATTCTAGGGTTGAACATTTACAGCGGACGCGGCCCGCGGGAGAAGGTCAAGGCTCCGGATGGAAGCAAGGTAGTAGTGGAAGAACTCAGTTATTACATCCATGGAGGCAAGGTATTCGGCAAGGTTTACAAGCCTGATGACGGAGATGCTTCTGCAAGGAGGCCTCTTGTTGTCTATTTCCACGAACCATTGAAAACAGACTTCCCCGAGTCAGTTCTGAAGGCTTTGGTCTCAGATGGGCTGGCTGGCTACGCCACAGGTTTCAGGGGCAAGGACAGCGACGCAGTGTCAATAGTAAAGAGGCTGTCCAGGGAAGAATTCGCCGAGAAAGACATGGTGTTCCTTGTCAGCGATGCCTATTGCGCAGACAACGTCCTGTTGGCCGCATCCAGGCTCGGGCACAGGATTCAGGGTCTCATACTCCTCGAGCCTAACCCTACAGGGAAAGCACGCGAAATCTACCAGATCTATGGCAAGGAATTCCTTTCCATCGATTCATCACAAAAGGGAAATGCCGTTGCACTTATCGAGAACTATCTTGAAGAAAGAGGAGCCTTGAAATGAAAAAGATTCGTTTCGGAATAGT
The DNA here is from genome assembly GCA_017962025.1 of Bacteroidales bacterium. Taxonomy (GTDB): domain Bacteria; phylum Bacteroidota; class Bacteroidia; order Bacteroidales; family UBA932; genus Cryptobacteroides. The sequence goes on along the minus strand of JAGCWD010000124.1, from coordinate 375 downwards.
CGGCACCGGCCGGATTAGCGACTGGGTGCTCAAGGGAGCAGTTCTTGAACCCCGGTTTGAAGCCGTAGCCGTTTGCTCACGGACACGTGAGACAGCTCAAGCCTTTGCTGCGAAACATGGAATTCCAAAGATCTTTACGGATGCTGAAGAGATGGCTTCCGACCCTTCTGTAGATGCTATCTACATCGGGACTCCAAACCATACCCATCACGATATTGCCATCATCTGCATGGATTGTGGGAAACACGTGATCTGCGAAAAGCCCCTTGCTTCCAATGCACAGGAGGTCAAGGAGATGATAGATGTTGCCAAGGTCAACGGAGTCGTTTTGATGGAAGCCATGATCTCCACACTCAGCCCGAATTTCAGGATGGT
>JAGCWD010000123.1 GCA_017962025.1 Bacteroidales bacterium | reverse complement strand
TAAAAATGAAACTGTCATCTGCCAGTCTGTGTGTGATGGCGACTCAGAAGGTACGGGTGAAGAATGCTGGGATGACTAAGTAAGAATATAATTCAATACATACTACAATGAAAAAGAGCCCCTTTGTTTTCGCAACAATGGCTTTGTTAGCTGTCGGCTGCACTTTGGAAGAGAATTTCCAGGATATCCAGACTAATGAGCTGGAACTCACTATAACTGCCACACGTGAGGGAGACGAAACCATGACCAGGACATACCGTGACGATTCCGACATGTCTATCTGGTGGATACCGGGTGATGCTATAAGTCTCTTCTACGGCAGCGGGACCAACGGAGGAAGCAAGTTCACTTCCGTCAACACTACCGACACCACTAAAGTGACCAACTTCACTGGCGTAATTACTGCCATAACTGGCGGTGGCGAGATTGCGGTTGACCAGACTTATTTCTGGGGATTGTACCCTTACCAGGAGGATGCTTCCTGCGATGGTACTTCAGTTACGATGACCCTTCCCAAGGAGCAGACAGCTGTACCCGGTACATTCGCTACCAACACATTCCCTTCACTGGGCCGCTCACAGGGGCTTACCATGGGCTTCTACAACATCTGCAGCGGAATGAAGTTCTCTGTGACAAAGGAGGGAATCAAGAAGGTCACCTTGAAGAGCAGGAATGGTGAACTCCTTACCGGTAAGGCAAAGGTTGGTTTTGAAGGAGGAATCCCTGTAGCCGAGATCATAGACGGTTCCGACGAGGTGGTCCTCGAGGCTCCCGCAGGGGAATACTTCGAGCCTGGAAAATACTATTTCCTGGTGATGTTCCCTACGAAGTTCACCAATGGGTTCACCGTGACCCTTGAGACCTTTACCGAGGAGGCGACTGTCGAGAAGACTGGAACAATTAACGCGAAACGTTCCAATTTCGGAAGGATCGCCAACATCGATACTGGTGCGACGTACAGCAAGAAGACAGGCAATATCCCGGTTGAGGACGCCAACTTCAAGGCTTACCTGGTGGAGAACTTCGATGGGAATGGAGATGGGGAGATTAGTTATGAGGAAGCGGAAGCTATTACATCGATTGATGTATGTACTGATGAGATTGAATCTGTCCGGGGAATTGAGTTTATGGAGAATTTGCAATCCTTGAAATGTGCTGGTAACTATACGAGTTTAGGTCAATTGACATCCCTTGATATTTCGAATAACACTTCTCTGATATACTTAGATTGTTCAGACAACCAATTGAACGACCTTGATCTATCTAAGAATGTAGAGCTTAAAACTCTATACTGTTCAAGCAACTGGTTTTCAACTGTTAATGTCTCGAATAATACCGCTTTGGAATTGTTTTGGTGCCAAGGTCATCAACTCACATCCCTCGATGTGTCTAATAACACGGCGCTTGTCTCTTTACAATGCTCTGACAACCAACTTACCGAGCTCGACTTATCAAATAATACGGCTTTGAGTTGGATTCATTGTGCAAGCAATCAGCTAACTACTCTTGAATTGCCAAAAACCAACTCTCTTTCATCTCTATGGTGTGATAATAATCAACTCACTAGTTTAGATGTCTCAAGTTGTACTGGTTTGACAGGTATCTTGTGCGACAGGAATCAACTCACTTCCTTGGACGTTTCAAAGAACACGGCGCTGACTCGTCTGTATTGCGGTGAGAACCAATTGACAGCACTTGATGTTTCTAAGAACACGGCATTAACTTCTCTGTCATGCCAAGGCAACCAATTGACCGCAATTGATATTTCAAAGAACACAGAGCTTACAACTCTTTCTTGTTATGATAACCCGCTATCAACACTTGACGTGTCTAGCAATATTGCTTTGCGCATTTTACAATGTGGCAGAACTCCGTTGTCCGCATTAGACGTGTCTAGCAACATAGCGTTGGAAAGTTTGTGGTGTCCCGATTGCCTGTTGACCACTTTGGATTTGTCGAATAATGCGGCGCTGAAAACTCTTCAATGCTACAAAAACCAGCTAATATCTTTGGATGTGTCTAAGAACGCATTATTAACAATTCTGCAATGTTCTCCGATGAATGATTCCAACGGAAACAATCTTATGGCAACTCTGTATGTTTCTCAAGGACAAGAGATTCAGGTCCTACAGCTTCCTTCCGAAACCCAAATAGTTGTTAAGCCTGATAACGGCGGCGGTGAAGGGACAGGTGAAGATGACTGGGGAGATGGTAATTGATAGACATCATTATATTATGAAAAATGCAATATTAAGCCTTGGGGCTCTGATTGCCCTTGCAGCAGTAAGCTGCACGATGGAAGAAAGCTTCCCGGATCAGCAGAATATTGGGAAGGAACTCACCATTACTGCCACCCGTGAGGGAGACGAGACCATGACCAGGACCTACCGTGACAATGCTGATGGATCCATCTGGTGGGTACCAGGTGATGCCATCAGCCTATTCTATGGTAGTGGTACTGACGGAGGAAGCAAGTTTACTTCCGTCAACACTACTGACACCACAAAGGTCACTAACTTCACCGGTGTAATTACCGCAATTACAGGTGGCGGCGAGATTCCTGATGACCAGACATATTTCTGGGGTCTCTACCCTTACCAAGAGGATGCCTCCTGCGATGGTACTTCAGTTACAATGACTCTTCCCAAGAAGCAGACAGCTGTCCCAGGTTCATTTGCTACCAACACGTTCCCTTCACTGGGCCGCTCCCAGGGTCTTACCATGGGCTTCTACAACATCTGCGGAGGAGTGAAGTTCTCAGTTACAAAAGAGGGAATCAAGAGAGTAACCCTGAAGAGCGGTAACGGTGAACTTATCACCGGCAAGGCTGAAGTACGTTTCGAAAACGGAATCCCTGCCGCCGAAATAATAGACGGCTCCGACGAGGTAGTCCTCGAGGCTCCAGCAGGGGAATACTTCGAGGTCGGGCAGTATTATTACATCGTGATCTTCCCTACCACATTCTCGAATGGTTTCTCTATCAAACTGGAGAATTATACGGAAGAAGCCACTGTCGAGAAGACTGGGGTACTCACCGCCAAGCGCTCCAACTTCGGACGAATCAGTAATATTGATGCCGGCGCAACCTATTCCCAGAAGACAGGAATCATTCCTATCGACGATCCGAACTTCCAGCATGTCGAGATGGCTCTTGATACTGCCTACTTGAAAGTCCAGTATATGATATTCGGTAACCAGCGTGCCGGCGCCGACCACAGCTGGATGCTCTTCGGCCTGGGCTTGGACACCTTCGCTCCCACCAGTGCCGCCTCCCACTTCTCCAATTGGACTACCCTGACTCCAGAAAGCGGATATGCTAGCTTCTATAGTGAGCATATGTATATTCTTTCAAACCTCGCTAATAAAGTGGTTGATTGGATTGACGAGCATCCAGAGATGGGATACACAAACGAGACTGTCAAGAACAACCTCCGTGCTGAAGCAGTGTTCCTCCGCGCCTGGGCCTTCCGCGTCATTACCGGCATGTTCGGCCAAGTGGTTTATTCTGAACATGCAATGCAGTCTGACAGTTTTGACCAGGCAATGATTACACGTGAAGAGGCCTGGGAAAAGATTGCTGCCGACTTTGAGTATGCAGAGGAGAACCTCCCCTTCTCTCCCCGTGCACTGGGTTCCGTGACCAAGGCTGCCGCAGCCCACTACCTTTCCGAGATCCATCTCTCGCTTGGTGAGTTCGCCGAAGCCGAGGCTGCCGCCAGCCGCGTCATCAACGGACAGGACGGTGACTATCACCTCATGACCTCCCGTTTCGGAAACCGCAAGGACCAGACTGTCGACCGCTACGGCAACTCCCTCTCCGCCCCAAAGGGTGCATATTGGGATCTTTTCCGTACTTCCGGTATGACCCAAGCGGGGACTTTTGCTCCCGAATCCAATCCCAATGCACCAGACAACAAGGAAGCCATTTGGGTTGCCCAAATTGATTACCAATCCGGAGACTCCTGGTGGCGTATGCACAGACCCGTGCTTGAGTCCACATGGGCTCCCTGGATCCCCCTGGGTGGAAAGAACGGTACCAGGATGGGCTCTGACGGAATGGTTTATTTTGTGTTCACCGCTGATGCAGTCTGCTTCCCAGAAGGTGTCAATCCCGCCGGTGCTGGAACTCCCGGCGCTAACATCCCCGAGGCACAGGGTCGCAAACTTGCTTACAACCTTTCCACCCGTTTAGATTCCCTGGCTTGCCGCACACAAGGCAATAACGCAAGCACAGGCCAGGGTCTCCTTGCTTCCGAGTACGTAGTGCGTCCTGCAGGTGACATCCTCGGCTCCTACTGGGATGACCCTAACGACTTCCGTGGAAGCGAAGTTATGGTCCAGCGTGACTACTATACTCCTTCAGGAAAGAAGTGGTCTGAGGTCAAGAAAGAGGTCAAGGCCCGTGTAGATGCAGGCCTGTACACAGTGACAGCTTCCGATACCGTGAACATCACCCCTCGTTATTGGAAGTTCTCCGATGACAGGCACATCATTGACAACAACAACTGCTACTACGACACCGACTGGTACATGATCCGTATCGCTGAGACCTATCTGCTCCGTGCAGAGGCCCGTCTCGCCCAGGGTAACAAGTCTGGTGCAGCGGAAGACATCAATGTCCTTCGTAACCGTGCAGGTGCAAAGCCCGCTACAGCAGGTGATATCGACATCGACTACATCCTTGATGAGCGTGTGCGAGAACTCTTCGGTGAGGAGCAGCGCTGGGTAACCCTAAGCCGCCTGTCCTGCAACCCGAACGCCACCTATGTTCTGGACAAGTATCCTACCCAGGATGCCACTACTTCGAACACCCTGTACGAGCGCACCCGCAAGTACGGCTTCGGATATGAGCACGACGACCACGGCCGCGAGGCTTACACCGATGCCCTCGGCAACACGCGTCATCGTCCTAATATCCAGCCGCACAACTACGTGCTCCCGATTCCCATCCAGATTATACAGTCCAACAATGGCATTTATTTCGAGCAGAACTACGGTTATTAAAAGAGGATTCTTATAACTCTTGTTACTATTGATTAACTTCAATAGTTAAATATTTAAGAATTATTAGTTTTTCTCAAGCAATACGCTGCTCATACTGCTGAAGAACAATCTATCCAGAATTGTTCCCAACGGAATCACATCTAGCATCAACACACCGCCTCCAGGCCTCTCTGGGGGCGGTTTTGTTTTCAAATCAACGTCATTGTCAGGTGGCCCAATAGTAACAAAAAGGCCATTTTTGTGGCCTATTGACAACCCGAGGTACCCATTTGGGTACATAACAGCATTATTTGTTTCCTCTTGAACACCTGAAGACCGCCGGTCGGCTCGATAATGCCTCTTTCTCTGATAAAAATAGTATCTTCGCGGGCGTTATGACACTGTTCTTGACAGGAAGCCCGACAAGATACGGAGAGGACCATTTTACTTCAGACAATGGTTTTCTTGCCCGTGTGAAAGCGGAGCTGCCCGAGAGACCTTTTGTCTTGCTCGTGAGCGCTGCCCCGGACGAAATAGCTTTCACAGACTCGGTCCTGAAAGGGATGTCGGACTGTATATCTAAATCCGGAATAATTCCCCGAAAGACAGTGATGCTGGACAGGCGCAACTCTTCCAAAATTCGTGACCTCGTAAAAAAAGCAGATTGGGTAATACTTTGCGGAGGTCATGTTCCAACCCAGAACCTCTTTATCAACGAGATTGGCCTGAAAGGACTGCTGGAAAGCTACGAAGGAGTCATCATGGGATGTAGCGCAGGAAGCATGAACTGCGCAGATATGGTGTATTCACATCCGGAATTGCCCGGAGAGGCCATCGATCCTGGCTACAGGCGCTGGCTCAGGGGGTTGGGCCTGACCGACATCAATCTGATTCCCCACTACCACCAGGTCCGGAACGTCATCCTGGATGGCAAACGCCTTTTTGAGGACGTAGTCTTCCCGGACAGTCACCGTCACCGATTCTACACTTTCCCGGATGGAGGATACGTGATGGTGAAAGATGGAAGGTCAACCCTCTTCGGAGAAGCTTGGGAGATAACGGGTGGCGGTATGAGAAAAGTGTCAGAAGAAAATAAAACATATAGTTTCGTGAACTTAATATTCATTTCACCCCACTTCCCCGAGGGTTACTGGCAGTTCTGTGCCGGTGCCAAAAGAAACGGTGTCAACGTCCTGGGAATAGCGGACACGCCGTGGGAGAATCTTCCCTGGCAACTCAGGGAAAACCTTACGGATTATTACAAGGTCAATAATCTGGAGGATTACTCCGAGATGTACAGGGCTGTTGCCTGGTTCGCCCATAAATATGGCAAGATAGACTGGATCGAGTCCAACAACGAGTACTGGCTGGAACAGGACGCCAGGCTACGGACGGACTTCAATGTTACCACCGGCATCCAGTCGGACCATATCGCAGCGATCAAGAACAAGTCCGAGATGAAGAAGTATTACCGGAAAGGCGGTATTCCGACTGCCCGGCAGATCAAATGCTCCGAGGGCCTTGGGGCGGTCAAAACCTTTGCTGAGAAGACCGGGTTCCCGATCATTGCCAAGCCTGATAACGGGGTTGGGGCGACAGGAACTTTCAAACTGCACTCGAACGAAGAGTTGGAAAGTTGGTTCATGGATCACCCGGACAACTATCGACTGTTTGTGATGGAGGAGTTCATTACCGGACTCCTGGTTTCATACGATGCGATATTCAATGACAAGATGGAGCCGGTTTTCGAGAACAACTCCGTCTTCCCCACCCCGATAATGGATATCGTCCATGGCAACCTTGATACATGTTATTGGACCAACAAGACCGTTCCGGCCAAGCTGGCTTCTATCGGCAGGCGCACCGTAAAGGCCTTTGGTATCAAGAACCGCTTCGTACACCTTGAGTTTTTCCAGCTCGACAGAGATCGGGAAGGGCTGGGAAAGAAAGGCGATTATGTGGGCCTTGAAGTGAATATGCGTCCTCCGGGAGGTCTTACTCCTGACATGATGAACTACGCCCATTCTACGGACGTGTTCCAGATCTGGGCTGACATGGTCGCTTTCGGCGAGCGCCGGAAAGATTTCGGTGAGCAGTTCTACTGCGCCTATGTCGGCAGGCGGGATGTACATAGCTACAAGCATTCACACCAGGACATAATGCAACGCTACGGAGACCGGATCTCACTTTGTACCCGTATGAGCGCTGCTTTGGCAGACGATCTTGGAGACCAGGTGTATATTGCCCGTCTTTCCAAACGCCGGGACATAGACGAGTATTTCAAGTATTTAATTGAATAGTCCTGGAAATACGTCCATTACTAGTATTTACTGACACGGAAATTGTCCGCTCCGCAGATAGGGAATACACCTAGGCCCCAGGGCTCATGCCATTGAACGGAGCCGTGCAGCCGGTTATCAGGATCGTAAACTCCGTACACCAGCTTAGAGACATCCGGAGGTGAAGGTACCGTCTGGCCGCCCTCGAAGTTCAGGAAGTCCACAGTCAGGTTGACTCTGTCGGGATTGTTCCCGAACATCTTTCCGCGGGTCGTGGAAAGGATGATACGGTTGTGTTGGGCCACTATATGTCCAATCGTTGACAAATGTGTCGCGTCATGGAAGACGAAAGCTTCCTCACAGTTGTGGGCATAAAGATAGTCGGCGAATATATGTTCACCCAGGACAAAACCATATCGGAATCCTTGAACGGCTACATTCCTCAGAATCTGGTCATCGTTCTGGTTTCCGGAAGCATGCAACCCGATGGTATGGCAGGGATTTGGCTGGAGAGATTTCCCCAATTCGGTGTCTCCAACCTGTTCGTCCAGACAGAACTGGGAATCTTCGATGATAATTCTGGAAACATTTTTCAAGAAGGCTGCGGAAGTGCTTGGATACATCCTGCCCGTATCGAGATGTACCCTGATTTCCAAATTCTTCATTGAAAAGATACTCCTTGAGAAACGTCCGTCACCACCGTCTCCTTCTGGAGCGGCAATCACCGCCCAGGGCCTTTCAAGTGAATCCGTGACCTCAGGAGCATCCCAAGTGGAATGCAGGCAAGTGTTTGGCATGCCCATATCCCCGAATTTCGTAGGAGTGAAGTTTTGTTTGACACTTTCAGGCGGTCGGACTTGGTAGGTATAAAGGAGTTTACATGGCATCTCTCCTTCAAACTGGATGTTGGAGCCTCCCGGAGGGAGTACAAGCTGGGCACGGACCAGTCTCCCGTTGGACGCATATTCCTTTGCAGGGGAAGAGAGAAGATAACCGGCTTTGGTATATGGGAAGAATAGCTTCCCTCCGCCCCTGCTATCAAGATAATCAATTGCGCGCTGAATAGCTTTTGTGTCATCCGTGACGCCATCACCTTTGGCGCCGAAATCGGTAACACTGAGCCGGCCAAGGCGTGCTGCTTTCTCTATCCTTCTTTCAGGTGAATTGCAGGAAACAAGCACCGATGTGGCAATTGCTATTATGGTTATCAGCTTTTTCATAATTCAATTATATCTAACTCTCAAAGATAATGATTTCGGTGAAATCGCCGAGGCCCATGTCCCGAACCCTGCGCTTGAGAATCGAAAGCATCTCCGCGAATAAAAACTAACCAGCACTTATTTGTCACATATGTATTATCTTTGTTAGTAACTGAAAAAACCACAAATAATGTCTCATTCTTATCGTCGTTTTGTTCTCTTTTTGTCAGTATTGGCCGCCGCAACATCGTTGGTGCTCTCCGGTTGCAGCCTTGTCAATAAAACTGCCACAAACTTTTCACAGGAAGAATTATGGCTGAAGAAAGGAAAACAGAAAATCTACGGTGTCCTTTACAGGCCGGAAGGGATAAAAAAGGCTCCCCTTCTCATAGTATCACACGGCATCGGAAGCAACCACCGCTCCGGAGCCCCTTATGCCGAAGCTCTTACCAAACTTGGCTACGCCGTCTATTGTTACGATTTCTGTGGTGGCGGCAGGGCGAGCAAATCAGACGGAAAGACGTCAGACATGTCCATATTCACGGAAGAGAAGGATCTTGAAGCCGTTGTAAACGGGCTCAGGAAAGTCAAAGGAATAAAGAAAGGGAAGGTCACCCTGCTTGGAATAAGCCAAGGGGGCATGGTGTCTGCCCTGTATGCCGGAGATCACCCGAAAATGGTTGAAAAACTTGTTTTGATCTACCCCGCCCTCTGCATCAAGGACGACTGGGTGACGAAGTATCCCAAGTTGACAGATATGCCAAAGGAGGTGAACGCATTCGGAATGCAATTGGGGCGGGAATATGTCAAAGATCTCTATGACCTGGATGTCTATGGAAGGATTTCACGTTACGAAGGTCCGGTCCAGATCATACATGGTGACCAGGATACATTGGTGCCGATTTCTTATTCAGAAAGGGCACATGAGGCCTACAGGAATTCCGACTTCAAAGTAATGCCCGGAGCAGGTCACGGATTCCGTGGAAAAGACCAGAAAAAGGCTGTCGAAATCATAATGGATTTCCTTAAACGCAAGTGACCATGAAACCCTCCAGAGTCCTCCTGCCTGCCCTGGCCATGGGAGCAGTGGCCTGCAGTTCGGAATCAGATAAGCCGGAAAGGCCAAACATACTTCTTATTGTTGCCGACGACCTAGGCCTTGGTGATGTAAGCTGCTATGGAAGCACCACTATCCATACTCCGAACATCGATGCCATTGCAAACGACGGGCTGTTGATGAGGAATGCCTATGCGACCTCCGCCACTTCCACCCCCAGTCGTTTTGCTCTATTCACAGGAATGTATCCATGGAAGAATCCGGATGCCAAGATACTCCCTGGAGACGCACCTCTGATTATCGATCCAAGCTCCCCGACACTCCCCAAGATGATGCAGGAAAACGGTTATTCAACCGCCGCAATCGGAAAATGGCATCTTGGGATGGGTTATGGGAAACTGGACTGGAATAAGGAAATCTCTCCTTCGGGCAACACTGTCGGATTCGACTACACCAATCTCATTCCCGCAACCGTGGACAGGGTTCCCACGGTTTACGTGGAGAACGGTCTGGTTGAAGGTTTGGATCCTGATGATCCCATCCTGGTGGACTACGAAAAGAACTTTCCCGGGGAGCCTACAGCCTTGACCAACCCTGAGATGATGAAAATGAGGTGGCACCATGGCCACCAGGGAACGATAGTGAACGGTGTTCCAAGGATAGGTTTCATGAAGGGAGGGAAGTCTGCCCGTTGGAAGGACGAAACCATGGCCGATTATTTCCTGTCCAAGGTCAAGTCATTCATAATCGGCCACAAGGATGAACCATTCTTCCTTTATTACGGTCTTCATGAGCCACATGTTCCACGTGTCCCCAACGAGAGGTTTGCAGGGGCCAGCGGCCTTGGACCCCGCGGAGATGCAGTGATTGAAGCGGACTGGTGCGTCGGACAGGCAATCGCATGCCTCGACTCCCTTGGTATTCTGGACAACACAATCGTCGTTTTCACCTCGGACAACGGAGCCGTCCTTCAGGATGGTTACCAGGACTTGGGCCTGGAACTCGCTACCGAAAAAGGACATGATCCCGACAACGGCTTGCGCGGAGGCAAATACAGCCTCTATGATGCCGGAACACATATTCCTTTCATAGTCTATTGGAAGGGACACATTGAACCCTCAGTCTCAGACTCATGGTTCTGTCAGGTGGACATGTACGCAACGATTGGAGAGATGCTCGGTTATTCCGTCCCGGAAGGGCTTGACAGCAAGGAATATGTTGATGTATTCCTCGGCAAGTCCCTTTCCGGAGGAAGGGAAAACCAAATCCTCGAAGCCCAGGGAAGACTTGCCCTGAGAAGTGGAAAACATGTGTTTATCCCTGCGTATTCAGGCCCGGACACCAATGAAACCGGCATCGAACTTGGCTGCAACGACTATGACACCCTCTGGGACCTTGAAGAAGATCCTGCCCAGAGAAAAGACCTCTCTGCTGCCAATCCCGAGCTCCTGGCAAGAATGAAGAGATTATTCCTCGAGCTTGCCGGTTCGCATTACGATGCCGGACATGAGGCAGACCCCCTGCAATAAGCCGAAAAATCGTTATATTCACGAAAATATTAAGAATATGTACTCGTTCGTTCAAGACGGCAACAAATATGTCGTCAGCATAGACAATCATCAGGAAGTGGTTGCTGCACTCGCGGCATTCTGTGAAGAGCAGGGAATCCTTGCCGGAGAGGTTTCCGGGATAGGTGCGGTGAACCATGCCGTCCTACGCTTCCTTGATCCCGCCACCAAGAAATATGTCGACAAGGTTTTCGAAGAGCAGATGGAAATCTCAAGCCTCGTGGGAAACATCTCGGAAAAGGATGGGAAAGTTTACCTCCACCTCCATGCCAATTTCGGAAGGAGGGACTACACTGTTGTCGGAGGACATCTTCTTAGTTGCGTCCTGAACGGGGCCTGTGAACTTGTAGTTACCCGTTTCAACTGCAAGGTCGGACGCCGTTTCGACGAAGAGACCGGTTTGAATCTCTACGAATTCTGATGGGGGCTGTTATCAACATAATCCATTGTCCTCTGTCTGAGGTTGGAAGTTTCATCCCTGAATCTTCCGGTTTGTTTGCTGTCTGCGACAGGAATGTCTCCTATGTGCCAGAAAGAATAGGAGCCGAAGTCCAGGGGGTATTCATGATTGAAGCGACAGAGCAAAACAAGACTGTTGAAACCGTAGCGGAAATATGCCGCTGGCTGATGGAACAGGGGGCAGACAGGAAAGCCTATCTTCTGGGAATAGGCGGTGGTGTCACAACGGACGTAACCGGTTTTGCAGCATCCGTTTATAAGAGGGGTATCAGGTTTGGCTTCATACCCACCACCGTTCTTTCACAAGTTGACGCTGCCATCGGAGGCAAGAACGGAGTCAATCTGGACTCATTCAAGAACATGCTAGGGGTGTTCCGTCAGCCGGAAAAAACATTCATATGTCCCGAACCGCTGGAAACCCTTCCTGATCCGCAGATAGTCTCAGGAGCGGCAGAACTGCTGAAAACTTTCATTATCAGTAATGAGAATGACAACTACCAGAAGGCTGTAGAAGCCTTGAAAGGCGGCGCCGGGGACCTTGGACCTCTGGTGGCTGAAGCAGCAAAGGTCAAAGCCGGAATCGCTTCCCGGGATCCGGAAGAACACGGCGAGCGGAGGCTCCTCAACCTGGGGCACACTTTCGCCCATGCTATCGAAAAGATATCCGGAGAAAAGATCAGTCATGGAAACGCAGTGTCCATGGGAATCATCATGGCGGCCCGCCTTGCTGAGAAAACCGGTATAGCCGAGGAAGGTCTTGCGGGACATCTTGAGAATGATTTTGCATCTTGCGGCCTGCCCGTAGTATGTCCCTTTGGTATCGGAGACCTGGCTGATGCCATGAAAAAAGACAAGAAAGCCGAAGGACGTTTGATTCATTTTGTCCTGCCTATGAAGATTGGTCTTGTGGAAACCAGGGACTTTACTGCTGATGAAGTAGTAAGGCTGCTCGAAGAATAAGGACTATGATCTGCGTCACCATTCAGAATAAAACCCTTGAGGAGATCTTCGGACTGCTGGAAAACAGCATCCCTTCTGTCCAGATGGCTGAAATCCGCCTGGACAGATGTCCGCTGGACATTGAGGGAATCGAGGAACTGTTCTCATATTCCGACACACCTCTTATCGCTACCTGCCGGGTAGCCGGAGACGGATCAGGGACCTGGGAAGAGACCGAATCCAAGTTGATGGCTGCAATCGAAGCCGGAGCCGCCTTTGTTGATTTGGAAATCGAGGCTCCAAAAGAAATCGGAAAACGTCTCAGGCGTGCATGCAATGAGCATGGCACTACCATGATCCGGTCCTGCCATTTTTTCGAGGGGGTTCCTTCAGAAGAAACCCTCTTTGAAACCGCGGAAAGATGCAAGAAATTCGGAGGAGAGGTTATCAAGGTCGTTGCCATGGCAAAAGATGACAGTGACGTAGAAAGGCTTATGTCGTTGTACGATAAAGAGCCCATTGGAAGACTCGTAGCTTTTGCCATGGGAGAAGCCGGAAAGAACAGCCGCATAAGCTGTCTTGAAAAAGGAGCCCCTTTCACTTATGCGGCTCTTTCCGAAGACGAAGCAGCTGCTCCGGGTCAATGGCCTTATTCCAAGATGACCGAAAAGGTGTATGGAGAACGGAAACCCCTTCCCGGGACCAAGATTCTGGGCATGCCTTCATCAAAAAGCTTCGCCCAAAGGGCAATCATCGCAGCTGCCCTGGCCGATGGTACTTCCTGCCTTGGCGGTTACTCTTCCTGCGGGGATAATGAAGCCGCACTGAAGGTTGCCGTAGCCCTTGGAGCTGATGTTACCGTGGAAGGAACCGCTGTCACTGTAACAAATCGGTCCTTGAGCTCGCCGAAGGGCCAGGGTCCTTCTCAAAACCTGTCATCTCTCCATATGGGCGAGTCGGGTCTTCTCACCAGGCTGATGATTCCTCTTGTGGCTGCGATGCAGTCCGGTGGGACCTTGCCGAAGATTGTGGACATCACCGGAGAAGGGACACTCCCAAACCGTCCATTGAAAGGCGCAACGGAGATAATGGCAAGATTCGGAACCGTGGTCAGACCTCTGGGAGACCAGGCAGGAGAACTCAAGGTTCCTCTGTCTGTCCAGGGACCGCTCCTTCCTGGGAAGAATGACATTTCCGGAAAGGATGGTTCCCAGTTGATCTCTGGCCTTCTCATGGCTCTGCCCCTGCTTCAAGGGGATTCTACCATCCATGTCCATGACCCCAAGAGCATTCCCTACATGTTCATCACCATAGATGTCCTCCGTAAATTCGGAATAAGGATTGGAAGTGAGATGGAAGGGGATGAAGAGTTCATGGAAAACCAGGACTGGAGCCTATGCACTGGTGTAACCTTCAAGGTAAAGGGAGGACAGAAATATATTCCCGCATCTTTCGACATTGAAGGGGACTGGAGCGCAGCAGCAAATTTCCTGGTCGCGGGTGCCGTTTTCGGAAAGGTCCAACTCTCCGGCCTTGACACTTCGTCCCTTCAGGCAGACATCTCGATAATGGACATCCTGATGGAAGCCGGAGCAAGTCTTTCCCAAATGGATGAAACAGGAGTCATCACTGCCCAGAGGGCTCCACTCAGAGCTTTTGACACTGATCTGAACAACTGTCCCGATTTATTCCCCGCTGTGTCGATAATGGCTGCCTTCTGCAACGGCGAAAGCCATATCCTTGGATTCAAGAGACTTGCCAGTAAGGAAAGCGACCGCGGAAAAGCCATTCTGGAAACCTTGGGAAAGATGGGTGTCGGGGCACATGCAGAAGGCGACTGCCTTACAATTGAAGGACAGACACTGGAAAGTCGTCTGCTGAAAGGCAATCTCCTGAAAGGTGGAAATTACTCCTCATTCCACGACCATCGCATGGCTATGGCCTTGACTGTCGCCTCATTAGGTGCTGATAGTCCCATAGTCATCGATGACACCGCCTGTGTCGCCAAATCCTTCCCCGCCTTCTACGATATCTGGGGATCTATCTCCGAATAACAGGTGATTCCCGGAAGGATAGATTTGTGCCGGAAGAAGTGCGCATCGTGCGGCCGATGCGGTGGCGGTCAGCCTTGACCGGACCTTTGATGAATTCGGGAATATTGTAGGAGAACATCAAATCCTCGTAATATTTCTGCGGATTGCGTTGTGGCAGCAGGAACGGCTTGTGTTCTTGGCCTGATTCATCAACATAGGTCATGTAGAGGCGAGTGTACAATCCATCAATACGACGGCTGGAGAACACCATGAAGCGGCTGTTGGAACTCCAGCTGTGATAGCTGTCAACTCCGTGAGCATTAACTTCAGAAAGAGGGTGGATGGATCTGCTTTCAAGGTCAACCGCATAAAGGTCCGCATCCTTATGCCAGATCGAGAAATTGCCATACCCGTGCTTGGTGAAGACGAGAGTCTTCCCATCAGGTGAAATCCTGGGGAAGGATGCGCTTGATGAATCAGCCGCATGGAATAGGGTATCTATCCTGGAACCCACCGTTCCTGTTATAGGATCGAAATCGACCCTGCAGAGATTGTAATGCACATTCTTGTAACCATCGGGCATAGGATCGACGGCCGGTGCCGAACAGAAATAAAGACTCTTTCCATCCGGCGAGAATGTCGGGAAAGTCTCAAACGCGTCATCGCGCATGAGTTCCGGATTAGAGAACACCTCCATTTTTTCTGTGTCCATGACTACCACGTCTGAAGCGGCATCGAACACTTCAATCCTGTTGTGGTCGGCAGCATGGAATGACTGAAAAGTCCTGTTCACGGAAAATGCTATATAGTGGCCCTCGGGATGCCAGTAGGGATAGACCAGATTGGAGATTGTCTTGTCGGTCTTGGTATTGAGTTTCTCAATCTGTTTTCCATCCATGAAGACTGTTCCTCCGTTGGCCGCCCTCATGTGGAAGACCATCCTGGAAGGATCCTGCATCCTGAATGAATGGCAGTTGACACAATTGTTGTCAGTCAGCCGGTTCTCGTAGATTGGAGTCTGCTTGAAGTCAGTAATATTCCTTTGGTATAGTCCCATTTTGTTCCATAGGCCATAGCCGGGAGCAATAAGACGGTATGCCACATAAGGATCGGCCTCATATTCACTGACGTTTACCTTGAACGGCTCATAAGACAACCATTTCCCGTCCCTGAGTACAGACACGGTGAATTGCAGGCTCCCGCCCTTTGAGGCGACGAGAAGATTCCTCCACTTGCGGAGAGGAATCCTGAAACCATATTTCCCGGATTTGACAGCTATCCTGCCGCCTCCCGGGGCATCAATCTCAAGAAAAGCTTTCTCTCCATCACCAACGGTGAAATCCAACGGCGCTATGTTGCATGGAACGGTAACCTCGGAATAATCCGGGAACATCCCTTCAGGCAAGCCTTTCAGTTCTCCGGAAGCTTTTACTCCCGAAGAGCAGGACACAGCAACCAGAAGTACCGGCACCATGAATAATCTCAGGATTCTTTTCATCTCTTTCATGGCCATCAGATCTTTTTGAACATGAAATAGTACCAGAAAGTGTCCGAGAAGGACTTCATATCCCTTATGGGATTGCCGTTGCTGGCTCCGAGTTCCAGGAACTTTCTCTTGAAAGACTGATAACGGTTGAAAGTCCCGTCAGTGACACCATGCTCCCTACAGTAGGTCTCGTCCTCCTCCGAGTAAACCAGGACCGCTTCTTGGAGATGGATGTGAAGGGAGCCGTCAGGATTGTAGGCCTTTGGATCGTTTTCAATATAAGACTTGAGACCTTCTACATCCTTGGCAAGTAGCATGTAGGCCACATAATAGTCCCTGGCGGCAGTATTGTCGGGCTCAACGCTCAGGATCAATTCAAGATCCTTGTGAGGATCCATTCCTACGAAATGGTCAACGGGCGGGATACATCGTCTCAAGTACCCGAGTTCGGAATCTGCCTCAACAGCCTCATCATTCCAGAGGAAACGGCGCATTTCGTGGGCCTCCTTCCGATAACCCCAGGTCTTTTCCATTTCTGAAATATATTTCCCTGCAACCCCGTAGGCACCCCAGGCCAGGTTCGTCCTTATCAGGCGCATCATCATCGCGGGGCTGCCGAAACGCACTCCCACACTTGCGTCAAATGCCTTATTCTGGGAATGCGCCACATTGCCCATCTGATAGTAGATGTGGCTGTCCAGGGCGATGACATCCAGTATCCTGTCGCTCTGATCATCGGCAGCCACGAGGGACATGAACCCGCTCTGGGGATAGTCGAAGAGTTTGTCAAGCAACTGCCCCTTGTGAGAAAGGGCTAGGTTGCGGACATTCATCATAAGGAAATTCTCATGTCTGGCAGTCCTGTCGGAAAGGATGGAATCCCACTCTCCTGCCACCACGAAGTGATTCAGACGAAGCATGTCGTAATATTTCTTGTCCATGTGGGAGGGAATCCTCAGAAGGGCGGTCAAGGACAGAAGGATGGCGGCACAAGCCACGACGATCTGGGTCGCATTTCCTTTCAGCTTACCTGCCAGAACAGCCATGGCCACAACAAGCGGAAGCGCAATCCATGATGCATGAATATATAAACCCGGATGGATCAGAGGCTCATAGTAGAAATCCTGAAGGATGGCCATTCTCATGCTCTGGATGAATCCTAAACGGACGGCCGCCCATGCGAAAAGAAGGACAACCGCCAGGGAGGCAGCCCCATAATACCAGCCATCACTACCATGTAGTGCGTCCAAGATAATGATGCAGACAGCAAAAAGTAAAGCCACAGAGCCGACCATCCAATAGAGAAGTGCTGAGATCACTACTCCTGCAACAACCTTTACCAGCTTGCTCTTTTTCTGGAACAAGGAAACATACAACCACAGGAAAACAACGATGGTCACAAATGCCACGAATCCCTGATAGTAGTACAGCGAATCGCCCAACGCACCTTCCTGGAAGAAAACCGGAAGGAAACAAAGTGGAAAAGCAGCTTGTGAGGCACCGGTCTTTCTTACTGTTTTCCAAAGAATAAGGGCTGCACAAACTCCCAACAACGCAGTCAGGACTGAGCCCGCCCAGGAAAGCTTGAAGAACTGTACGATGAACTGTGATGCAACAAGGGCAAATCCACCAATGCCCCCCAACTTGGACAGTATGTCAGGGCGGTCAAAGAGGAAAAGCTGGCTTTGTTCCCTGTAAAAGAAGGTGTATTCCTCCCATCTTTGAAGCAGGATACAGGAGACTGCTGCCGCCACTACCGCCACGGCCACTGCTATCCATTTGAATATGTCCTTTTTTTGAGGGGCCATGGTATAAAGATACGTCATTTTTTCGGTAATGTGAACATTGCGGCATCAGATGAAGACCATCTCATGTCCCGTTGAATGAATATACTTATCCAGCAAATCCCTTGTCCTTAATTTGAGGAAGCAGGTGGCTGTCCCATCAGTACACGCGTACCATTCATTTTCGGAAACGCCTCTGTCCATTACAAGATGGACGTCTTTCGCAGAAGGCAGAACTGCGCTTAGGATTGTAGTCGCCCCGACCTTGACTCCCGTTATTTCCTCCAGCTTGTCTGCCGGGGCAAACGAAACTCTCGGAATCCCCAAAGCCCTGCAGAAATCCTTGGTTACGAATGGCTTCTCATCCGTAGTTACATAGATGTAGAATTCAGTCTGCTGGCGGTTGCAAAGGAAGATGGTCTTCACTATCCTGGTCCCTATCTTTTTATCTATGTTGAGACAATCCTCCATAGTGAGTCCCGGATCGGTATCGACCCTCTCGAAAGGGATTCCCAGCTGTTCCAACGTCTTATAGACAAGCTGCTGGAGCGGGCTGGAGAATTCAACAGGAGGTGTGGTTATTATTTCGCTGACTTTAAACACAGTTAAGCTTTATTTATTTCCTGTACAGAGCAAAAACAGCTGATCCGGATCCTGACATCGCAGCATATACTGCCCCGCTGTCATAAAGGGACTGTTTAATTGCTGCAAGCTCCGGATGCTTCTTGAACACCGTTGTCTCGAAATCATTGACCACCAATCCCTTCCACTCCTCAACGGGCTGCATCAAAGCCTCCTTCAAGTCCATCAAAGGGACTATAGGTCCCTCGACGGAACTTCTTGGAATGATGCCATCATATGCCTCCTTGGTAGAAACGGAGATGCCCTCGGGGACAAGGACCTTGACTTCATAGCCAGAAAGGTCCAAATCGAACGGTTCCAGTATTTCGCCACGGCCCGTGCCGAACATGGGACGGTTCCAGATAAAGAAAGCGCAGTCGCTGCCGAGTCTGGAAGCATATTCAGAAAGCCTCTCTTCCGAAAGGCCAAGGGCGCAGATTTCGTTCAGTGCCTTCAGGGTGAAAGCGGCATCGGCAGATCCGCCTCCAAGCCCCGCTCCTACGGGAGCCGTCTTTTCAAGGAATATCTTTACCGGCGGCAGCTTGAAATCTTCTGCCAGGAGATAATATGCCTTGGCACAGAGATCCTTAAGCGGATCCCAGTCAATACCTTCGTCCTTTGCAATAGAGATCATCAATTTACCATCCTCAGAGATTCCCTGTGCAACTGAACCATAGCGGCCGAACAAGGAAGCCGAAGTACGGCTGTAGTCATCACCGGTGATTACCTCCAGCGTGTCTCCGAACTCATGGCACGGGACGAAAAGAGTCTCGATGTCATGGTAGCCATCAGGCCGTTTTCGAATCACGTTCAGCCCGAAGTTCAGCTTCACATTTGTCCGGAGAATCATATGGCGAGTGAACGGATGGCGGATTCTATTCTGGCCATCAGGGCTTCATCCTCAAGGCCGTTCAGCACAGGAGCCACGAAAGAAATCATCTGAAGGACTTTTGCCTCGTCTTCAGGGATTCCACGGGACCGCATGTAGAATTGTTCGTCTTCGTTGAGTTTTCCGACTGTGGCACCATGGGAACACTTGACATCGTCGGCATAGATTTCAAGCTGTGGCTTAGTGTTGACCGAAGCTTCATCCGTCAAGACGATATTATGGTTCTCCTGGTAAGCCTCTGTCTGCTGGGCGTCAGGAGCAACTATTATCTTACCAAAGAAAGAGCATTTGGCCGAACCAGAGGCCAGTCCGTTGAAAAGCTGCCTGGACCTGCATCCTCCAACGAGGTGATTCATGGTGATGCTGAAAGACACCTCATCAGTGCCGGTGCTGAGATAAATCCCTTTCAGATTGACCTCCGCACCCAGGCCTGTCAAGTCAATGGTCAGTGGAATGTCAGCAGAAACACCGGGGAGGACTATTACCGTCATGTCCAGGGTTTCTCTTGCACCGACGGTTAATCTGGACGGTGGTTTGACAAACGCACCGGCCGAACTCTCTGCCGAAAGTACATAGACCTTTTTAGAACTGCTCGAACCCATCTTTCTCTATCTTGTCAATCAGTTCCCTCCCGCCGTCAGCAACTATTCGTCCGTCTTTCAGGACATGGACAGCATCCGGTTGTACATATTCCAAAAGTTTCTGGTAATGGGTGATGACAATTGCCGATTTATCAGGAGTGTGAAGGGCGTTCACGCCGTCGGCCACTATCTTCAAGGCATCCACGTCTAGGCCGCTGTCTGTTTCGTCCAATATGGCCAGCACAGGATCCAGCATCGCCATCTGGAAAATCTCGTTTCGCTTTTTCTCTCCTCCCGAGAATCCGACGTTGACTTCCCTCTTGGCGAACTCCGGTTTCATCTGCACAAGCGCCATCTTCTCTTTCATGTGTTTGAGGAAATCTCCTCCCTTTATGGGCTCAAGGCCTTCAGCCTTGCGCCTGGAGTTGATTGCGGTCTTCATGAAGTTAGTTATAGAAACTCCCGGAATCTCTATCGGGTACTGGAATGACATGAAGATTCCCGCCCATGCCCTTTCTTCCGGTTTCATGGAAAGAAGATCCTTGCCCATGAATTCGACGGTACCGGCAGTAACTTCATAGCCTGGCTTCCCGGTCAGGATGGCAGACAGAGTGCTCTTTCCGGCTCCGTTGGGTCCCATTACTGCATGGATTTCACCGCAACCGATCTCAAGGTCGATTCCCTTCAGAATCTCCTTATCCCCTATCCCGGCATGAAGCCCGCTTATTTTTAAAAAAGCCATATTCCTGTTATATAACTATTTATTTATCAAGTACTTTCTTAATTAAACCGTCCAAAAAACAGCACCGTTAGTTGTCTTATTTATTTCATAATCAATCACATAGGTAACAGCTTATTTTCCGTCCCTATACAACTTGAACCAAGTCCAAAGGGACCAGATTCCATTGATGAGATACAGGGCACTCACAATCGGCATGAACACCAGTCCGGCGCTGAGGTACAAGGTGATGTTGGCAGCATTTACCACCAGCCAGACAATCCAGCAGTCCCATTTCTTCTGCGCAGACAGGAACTGTGCAAGAAGGGTCAGCATCAGTACGAAGGAATCCAGCCATGGGGTTGGATCGGGACTGAAAGTCCCTACTCCCCATGATGTCCCCAGTTTGCTTAGGACAAATCCCCAGACGGCACCGGCAATGACCACAACAGTCAGGGCTACGCACCAGCCTCTCATGTCAAGACGGCTGACCTTAAGTGCCGTGGAGTCCTGGGCGCTCTTCTCATCTTCCTTGGGGTGGGTCCATCTCCAGTGGCCGAAGGCATTGATGCCAAAAGCTATCGGCTGAAGGAGCATCGCAGAATAGAGATGCCTCTGCCAGAACAGCATGAAGAGCAAGATATTGTAAAGATAGCCTACCCAGAAATTATACTTGTTGTTACGGCCAGCCATAACCACGCAGGTGAGACCGGCAATCACTCCGATAAGTTCAAGCCAGCTGACGCCGGCTCCGCCCAATGTAAAGGCTATGTTGTCTATGTCGAATATATTCATCATCCTATTGATCCTTCAAGTGAAACCTGGAGAAGTTTTGTCGCCTCTACAGCAAACTCCATAGGGAGCCGCGACAGAACTTCATGTGCATAACCGTTGACGATCAATCCAACAGCATCCTCTTCATTGAGTCCTCTCTGGTTGCAGTAAAAAAGCTGTTCATCGCTGATCTTGGAAGTAGTGGCCTCATGCTCCACAATGGCTGTCGGATTATAACTCCGGATGTCAGGGAAGGTGTGGGCACCACATTTCGATCCGATCAAAAGACTGTCACACTGGGAGTAATTCCTGGCTCCGACCGCTCCGGAATTCATCCTGACGAGACCGCGATAGCTGTTCTGACTGTGACCGGCGGAAATACCTTTACTGACGATACGGCTCTTTGTACCACGGCCGATATGGATCATCTTGGTCCCAGTGTCAGCCTGCTGATAGTTGTTGGTGACCGCTACTGAATAAAATTCCGAAGAGGAATAATCCCCCTTGAGTATAGTGGAAGGATACTTCCAGGTAATGGCCGAACCTGTCTCCACCTGAGTCCAGCTGAGATGTGCTCCGCTACCCTTGCAGATACCTCTTTTTGTGACTAGGTTAAGAATTCCTCCACGCCCTTCAGCATCTCCTGGATACCAGTTCTGTACAGTTGAATACTTAACATCTGCATCTTTCTCGACCACAATCTCAACAACTGCAGCATGGAGTTGGTTCTCGTCACGCATCGGAGCCGTGCAACCCTCCATATAGCTCAATGACGATCCTTCTTCGGCCACTATCAAAGTCCTTTCAAACTGTCCGGTTCCGGCTGCGTTGATCCTGAAATAACTGGACAGGTCCATAGGACACTTGACTCCTTTTGGAATATAGCAGAAGCTACCGTCACTGAACACTGCGGAATTGAGTGCAGCGAAGTAATTGTCTCCTACCGGTACCACGCTTGCAAGATACTTCCTTACAAGGTCGGGATGTTCCCGCACAGCTTCCGAGAAACTGCAGAAGATAATTCCTTTCTCAGCAAGGGATGCCCTGAAAGTCGTGGCAACAGACACTGAATCGAATACCGCATCGACGGCGACGACTCCGGCAAGGGCCTCGCGCTCACGGACCGGAATTCCAAGTTTCTCGAAAGTCTCCTCAAGTTTGGGATCTATCTCCTTTGGCCTGTCTTCATCCCTTTTAGGTGCAGCATAGTAAATAATGTCCTGGAAATCAATTTCCGGCATGTCGAGATGACCCCAACGGGGCATCTCCATCTTCTGCCATTTCCTGAAAGCATCCAGACGGAATTCCAACAACCAGTCAGGCTCATGCTTCAGGGCAGAAATCATTTTTATGATGTCCTCGTTCAGGCCTTTTGGAATAAAATCCTGACGGATGTCCGTCACGAAACCTTCCTTGTACTCCTGGGAGGTTACATTCTCTATTATCTTGTCTTCTTCTTTCTGGTCCATTGTAAACAACTAGGCTCAAGGCCAGTTATGCAAAGATAATCTATTTGTGACAAGCTTGAAAAAAAAGGTTATCTTTGCTTTTACGCAATTATTTCAGAGATAATGAATACGTTCGGCAGGAATTTCAGGGTACAGGTTTTCGGTGAGTCTCATGGTGAGGCCATCGGAGTCGTAGTAGATGGTGTTAAGGCCGGTATCCCGCTGTGCAAAGAGGATTTCATGAATGACATCCTGCGCCGCAAAAGCGGAGCGATGGGCACAACTCCAAGGATAGAATCTGATGAACCGGAAATCCTCTCCGGCGTGTTCGAAGGCCACACGACCGGAGCCCCTATCGCAATCATATTCAGGAATCTGAATGCCCGTTCAGGAGATTATAACGCTTTGAAAGATGTCCCTAGGCCCGGGCATGCCGACTACGCTGCGTCAGTTAAATTCGAAGGATTCAACGATCCACGTGGAGGTGGACATTTTTCAGGAAGGTTGACCCTGCCGCTGGTTGCAGCCGGAGTCATTGCGAAAAAACAATTCTGCTCCTCCGTCGGTTCTGGACTTGAGATCAAGGCCGAATTGAAAGAAATCGGTGGAGAGACCAATAAAGACAGATGGGCTGCCCTCCTGGAAAATACTGCACATGAAGGGGATTCCCTTGGCGGCATTGTTGAGTGCCTGATAGCCGGAATTCCGGCCGGACTGGGAGAGCCTTTCTTCGATTCCGTTGAATCTCTTATTTCCCATGCGGTGTTTTCCATTCCCGGAGTCCGTGGAATCGAATTCGGCGATGGCTTTGCTGCGTCCCGCATGAAAGGAAGTGAGCATAATGATGTATTTCCCTTGACAAAGAACGGGGCGGGAGGAATCAACGGAGGTATAACCAATGGTGCGCCTATCGTGTTCCGCGTGGCATTCAAGCCCACTTCCAGCATAGCCAAAACCCAGAAGACACTGAATGTCAAAACAGGGGAAGCCGTAGACCTGAATGTACCGGGCAGGCACGACACCTGTTTCGCCCTGCGTACCCCGGTCATCGTCGAGGCCGTCGCCGCAATCGTACTTGCAAACCTGATTTGAGGAAGGGTGATATATAAGAAATTGATATTCAATAAATAATACAATCAGTTGGTACCGAAATCGGCACCAACTGATTGCGTAATACTCTGTCTAATAGCCAGTTAGCTGTCACCCTACTGATTCAGCACATCAGCGGACTTGATGTATTTGGCCAGATCATCGTCGGAGACATGGTAATTGCTCATTTCTCCTGAGAAATACTGGTCATATGCACCCATATCTACGAAACCGTGACCGGAGAGGTTGAACAAGATGGTCTTCTGTTCGCCAGTTTCCTTGCACTTGAGAGCCTCAGTGATAGTGGCTGCAATTGCATGGCAGGATTCCGGTGCGGGAATAATGCCTTCGGTCTGGGCAAAGAGGACTCCTGCCTTAAATGAATCAAGTTGCTCGATGTCAACTGCCTCCATGAAACCATCCTTCATCAGCTGACTCAAGATGACACCGGCTCCATGATAGCGAAGACCACCGGCATGGATCGTTGCGGGCTTGAAGGAGTGTCCGAGGGTGTACATAGGAAGCAGAGGAGTCATTCCTGCCTCATCACCGAAATCGTACTCAAACTTGCCCCTTGTCAGTTTCGGGCATGAATAAGGCTCGGCAGCGATAAAGCGGGTCTTCTTGCCGTCCTGGATGTTATGACGCATGAACGGATAAGCAATTCCGCTGAAATTGGATCCACCACCGAAGCAAGCAATTACGATGTCGGGATATTCACCGGCAAGCGCCATCTGCTTTTCTGCCTCAAGTCCTATGATGGACTGATGCAGGCATACGTGGTTAAGTACGGATCCAAGGGTGTATTTACAATTCGGAGTCGTAACGGCAAGTTCGATGGCCTCGGAGATAGCACAACCAAGGGAACCCTGGTCGTTGGGGTTTACGGTCAGGATGTCCTTTCCTGCGCGGGTTGACATAGACGGAGAAGGAGTGATTGCCGCTCCGAATGTCTGCATGATAGAACGGCGGTAAGGTTTCTGGTTGTAACTTACCTTCACCATGTACACGGCACAGTCTATTCCGAACTTTTTCGCAGCATAGGAAAGTGCACCACCCCACTGGCCGGCTCCGGTTTCAGTAGTGATGTTGGTAAGCCCCTGCTCTTTTGCATAATAGGCCTGGGCAAGGGCGGAGTTCAGCTTATGGCTTCCGGCAGGAGAAACACTTTCATTCTTGAAATAGATATGGGCAGGGGTGCCGAGGGCCTCTTCCAACTCATACGCACGGACAAGCGGAGTACACCTGTAAGCTGCGTATTGCTCGCGAACCGGTTCCGGAATAGGGATCCATTCATCGGTCTGGTTGAATTCCTGATTGGCACACTCCTCACAGAAGATAGGGTAAAAGTCCTCAGGCTTAAGCGGCTGCTTTGTCGCTGGATGGAGGAAAGGCAGAGGCTTGTTGGGCATGATAGCCTGAATGTTGAAATAGTGCGTAGGAATCTCTGATTCCGGGAGCAAGAATTTTTTCTGTCTCATTGCTGTTCGTTTTTAAATTGAGTTTATTAATGATTGAATAATTGCCAATAAAAAAGGTGGCACGCTGTAAGTCAGCGTGCCACCTGTATCTTGCCTTAATGGTAACTACGACGAACGACTTACAGCTTTTGACTGCAAGTGCGCCACCAGAAATTATTGTTCGTAGTTCTCATTCTTTCGCAAATATGGATAAAAAATTTATAAAAACAAATTTTTATCCCAAAAATCCATTTGCTTGGAGGAAGGCGTTTATTGCCGTTGCCACGAAAAGGAAGACAATCAAACTGGCCACAATGGCACCTATTACCTTAAGCCTCTTGAACCAAATCTGGTTGTTCCAGCCCACGGTCTGGAACATGCTCCAGAATCCATGGCAGAGATGCAGCCAGATTGCGGCAAACCAAATAAGGTAGATAACAAGCATCCACCATTTGCCGAACGTAGCGCAAAGCAGGTAATAAGGATTATTCTCAAAGTCTCCTATTCCAAACATCTCAGGGAGCTGCATCTTTGCCCAGAAATGGGAAAGATGGAAGAACAGGATACCGAGAATTACTATTCCCAGGACAAACATGTTCTTTGCTGCCCATGAATCAGCTGCGGCCACGCTCTTCTCTTCATAGCGCTTCACACCGCCACGGGCCTTGATGTTCTTCCAGGTGAGATAGCAACCGTAGATGATATGCACGAGGAGGCCGAGAGCAAGGATCGGGACCATGATGTCGATGAAAGGAGTCGACATGAAGTCGCAACCAAGCTTGAACAAACCATCTCCAGCAGAGAATAGCTTCTCATCGGCTGCCACGACGCCAAATTTGCCAGTGAATGAATCAATGACAGAGAAAAAATTAATAGTACCGTGGAGTAGCAGGAAAATTATGAGGAAGGCTCCGCTGACTGCTTGGATGAACTTCCTGCCGATCGAATAATGGAACGCGTTAGGCATTATCGTCAATATTTGTGGTTGTAGCGGGGGTGGGGCATGATCCCACGACCTCCGGATTATGAATCCGACGCTCTAGCCAGCTGAGCTACCCCGCCATGTCCCGTTTAAGTTGAGATAGAAGGATTCGAACCCTCACTGACAGAGCCAGAATCTGTAGTGCTACCATTACACCATATCTCAATGGTTCCCTAACTGCGTTCCTCACATGTTTCGGGACTGCAAAAATAGAGATTTATCCTGAATCCGCAAAATTAATTCGTATTTTTTGACTTGATCAGCAGACATAAGCCTATGACAGTGAACAATGCATTGATCAGAATAAGTTCATAGGAGAACTTGTAACCACCGAACCAACGCTCTGAATTATCCTGCAGGATGAAACACAAGACAGGTGCTGCAATGGCCACAAAAGGCACCCATCTGTCGCGTACTTCCCTTTTGCAGAATATACCGAAAGCGAACATCCCGAGAATCGGACCATAGGTGTAGCTGGCAAGTTTATAGACTGCATCAATGGCAGACTTCGTGTTAAGTAAATAAAAGACCATTATCACAAGACCCATCATCAAGGCCATTGCCAGATGCACTTTCTTCCTTGTCGAAGCAATCTTTTCATCGTCCTTCCCCTTGGTTCCGATTATATCTACAGTGAAAGAAGTGGTCAATGCAGTCAGGGCTGAACCTCCCGCCGAATAAGCGCAGGAGACAAGGCCTATTACGAAAAGGATTCCGACTATTACAGGAAGATATCCTCCGGTGGCCACCGCCGGGAACAGGGTATCTCCAGTCTCCGCGATACCCCTCTGTCCTGCAAAGATATAAAGGAGGGCACCAAGACAGAGGAAAAGGAATATGACCGGAACCTGCAAAAGGCCACTGGTAATCAGGTTTTTCCTGGAATCACGGGCATTCCGGCTCGCAAGCGTCCTCTGCATCAGGGCCTGGTCCAGGCCGGTCATGGCCAACACAGTGAATATGCCGGCCAGGAACTGCTTCCAGAAATACTCAGGATGATTGACGTCGTCAAAGAAGAAGATCCTCGAATACCCACTCTCCCGTACCGTCTCCACCATACCGGAAAAATCCAGGCCAAGGTCCTTTGAAATGAATATGATTGCAAGCACTATGGAAACCACCATGCAGACGGTCTTGAGAGTATCTGTCCATAGAACAGACTTGACTCCTCCCCTGAAGGTATAGATCAAGACTATCGCCATAGAGACCACTACATTGAAGACAAATGGCAGTCCCAGAGGATCGAAAACCATCAACTGAAGGGTTACACAGACAAGATAAAGCCTTACAGCTGCTCCAAGGATCTTGGAGATAAAGAAAAACCAGGCTCCTGTCTTATGAGACGCCGCGCCGAACCTGTCTTCAAGGTACTGGTATATTGAAACCATGTTCATCCTGAAGAAGACAGGGGTCAGGACGAATGCAATCAAGACATAACCGACGAAAAAGCCAAAGACCATCTGCATGTAGCCCATGGCGGTTCCGCCCATCCCGACCATTCCGGGAACCGAAACATAAGTCACTCCTGACATTGGAGCCCCGATCATGGCTATGGCCACTATCCACCAAGGGGCCTTCCTGCCACCATTGAAGAAACCGGAGTTGTCAGTTCCCCTCGAAGAAATCAAGCCTACTGCCAACATGACTGCGAAATACGCAGCCATCGTAATGATAACAGCAAAAGGGGTCATGTCCAGAAGAAAATCCGTTTGGCACTCTTGGTGATGAGCTGTACAGTGGCCCAGACTTCACATCCCTCTCCACGACCAACGAAGCCGAGATGCTCAGTTGTGGTCGCCTTGACACTGACCCGGGTCTTCTCGATACCCATTATCCTTGCAAGGGTCTCCCTCATCTGGTCGATATACGGCCTCAGTTTCGGTTCTTGAAGCGCTATGGTGATATCAACATTTTCTATGTCATATAGCTCTCCTCCGTTCCGCTTCCTATCTTTCAGCATCCCGACCACCTCTGCAAGCAATTTCTTGCTGTCTATCCCTTTGTACTTCGGGTCGCTGTCCGGGAAGTGAAGGCCGATGTCTCCCAATGCTGCCGCACCAAGAAGGGCGTCGCAAAGAGCATGAATAGCAACATCGCCGTCTGAATGAGCCACAAAACCCTTTTCAGAAGGAATGCTTACCCCACACAACCACATCGGAAGTCCTTCTTTCAAGGCATGGACGTCATAGCCATTACCCACCCTGATACTGTTTGAAGAAAACCAACCCATATTGAAATAACGTCTGTTCTGACAAAATTAAGAAAACAAATCGGTATATTTGCGATAATGAAACATTTCGTCCAGACTCTTCTTCTCCTGCTTGGAGTAGCCGTCGGTGCCATTTGCGGAGTTGTCTTCGGGCCGGCAGCATCCTTTGTCAAACCCGTCGGGGAAATCTTCCTAAACCTGACATTTGTTCTTCTCGTTCCGACGGTCTTCTTCAGCATAGCCTCGTCGGTCTGCAAGCTGACTGCAGAAAAGAAGGTCTGGAAGGTTTTGAGCTGGTCGGTAGTGGTCTTTCTGGCCGGCTCCATAGTGGCCGGAGTCCTTACATGGGCCCTATGCAGATTCTGGAATCCGCTCGGAGCCTTTGCTACCAGGATCCCTCCTGAAAGATCCGGCGTAGCAGGTGTCGCCCTGGCAGGCAGGACCCTTCTTGAAACCGTGGAAAACCTATTTACCGTCCACGATTTCCACCTTCTTCTTAGCAAGGACAACCTGGTCCCTATGATAGTGTTCTCGATCCTGTTCGGAGCAGCAACCTCTCTCTCTGGAGAGAAGGGAAAGGCCATGGAGAAATTCCTTGACAACGGGATGTCAGTGGTCATGGAATTCATGAGAGTCCTTATGTATGCTGCACCGGTCTGCCTCGGATGCTATTTTGCCGACATGATCGGCAACCTAAGCGGCCAGATTGTAGGCAGTTTCATCAACTGTCTCCTGGTGTTCCTCGTGATTACTGCGGTCCTCTTCTTCGGAATCAACTCTCTCTACATAGTCATTGCCGGGGGGCCAAAGGCCCTGGCTGCCTTTTGGCAGAATATCACCGGTCCGTCCCTCATTGCTATTTCAACCTGCTCAAGTGCGGCCACTATCCCTGCCGGAATAGAAGCGGCAAAGAAAATGGGTGCTGACAATTCCATTGCTGAATCAGTCATTCCTTTGGGAATCAACCTCAATAAGGATGGCTCTGTCGTCTCAGGTGTCCTTAAGACGATTTTCGTGGTCGTGTTCTATGGTCTCAGCGGTTACGGCTGTTTTGAAATAGTTGCGATAGCTATTCTCACGAGCCTTGTAGTAGGAGCAATTCCGGTCGGAGGAATGACCGGAGAAATCTTGATTTGTACCATCCTTGGAGTCGATCCAGGATTCGCCGCCACACTTCTGGTGATCAGCACCCTGGTGGACATCCCGGCGACCTTGCTAAACACCACTGACAACCTGGTCAGCGCAATCTGGGTGGACAAACTCTGCAAAAAACTATGATCAGACATCTCTACAGACACAAAGGTACCTTCGGATTCGAGGCCGGTGGCAGCATCGACAACCTTGAAGTCGCTTACCATACATCTCCATGGGATTATTCTCCCGGGAAAAAAGTAATCTGGCTCTGCCATGCCCTCACTGCTTCCTCAGATGCCGAAGGAGAATGGTGGCCAGCCCTGGTAGGTCCAGGAAAATTGTTGGACACTGAAAAATTCTTCGTAATCTGTGCCAACGTACTCGGGTCTGCCTGTGGTTCTTCCGGCCCGGCTTCCACAAACCCCAAGACTGGCAAACCCTATTATTTCGATTTTCCAAGAGTCACTGTACACGACACAGTAAAGGCTTTCGACCTCCTCAGGGAACATCTGGGAATCCAGAAGATCGACATGGTCATAAGTACCTCCATGGGAGGATTCATGACCTTCGACTGGCTGGCCTGGAAACCGGAACTTTTCGACAAGGTGTTTTTCATTGCTACCGGCGCAAGGGTCACTCCCTGGCTTACGGGTTTCAATTCGGCCATGAAGATGGCGCTGTATGCCGACCCTACATTCAAGGAGCACAAGAATCTGAAAGGCGGAATGGATGGTTTGAAGGCAGCCCGTACCATCGCTCTTCTGACTTACAGAAGCGAGGAAGGTTTGTTCAAACAGGAGGAGGATTCTCCGGATGTGATGTTCGCAGATAAGGCAGGATCCTATTACCGTCACCAGAGTTCAAAATTCGTCAAGGACTGGGATGCCTATTCCTACCTCTATGTCTGCGACGAGGTGGACAGCAACAACGTCGGACGTGGACGTGGCGGAGTGGAAAAAGTCCTGAATGGAATCACGGCTGATTGCACCTTTGTCTGCATGTCCTCTGACGAACTCTTCCCTCCTGAAGACATGAAACCTTGGTCAGAAATGGTTCCCGGAGCCAAATACTTCCAAATAGAAACGCCCTACGGCCATGACGGTTTCCTTATCGAAACCGAAGCCATAGGGCGCATCATTGCACCTTCTCTGCTTTAGAAGCCGCGTCCGTGCTTCATCCAGAGGTCTTCCTCGAGCTTCTTCCAAAGATCGGCAGCCGCATTGTAGATCTTTGCGGTGTATGCGTTCAGATTATCAGTCGTAGGATTCTTTTCAACTTCAGGAAGACCTTCGAAACCAAGGTCTTCGATAGTCTGTACATCCTTCATCACCCTCTCCTTGTTGGTCTGCCATGTAACGGTCGCCAAACGGTTTGGCCTGCGGAAAGTCCATAGTGCCCCATCCGGGACATAGCGGCGCATTCCGCATGTGTCAAATGCCGCAGGAAGTTCAGTAGTACCGCTGAATATTGGGAATCGGGGGCTTTCGCCTGGATTGTCCAAAGCATACCAGCATATTCCTCCAACCGAATCCGGCAACCAGTCACGAGCCTGGATGACGGTGGAATGGGAGCACCATGCTACCGCGAGGGTCCTGGTGAATTCAACCGTCCCGGGGGCAATCGTGTTGAGCATGTTGCGGGTGTCTGTGGTGAGCCATGGATTAGCCACGGGACTCACTGTCTTTGTAGCTGGCTGGCCATCTTTTGCGGGAACGTCCACAAGCACATTCTTGGTCATGTCGAATTCAAGTCCTTCGTAGGTTCCACGCAGGATCTCCATTACTTTCCTGACATCCACCTTTTCATCAGGTTTCACAGAGAAAGGGAGTTCAGGAGCGTCGAATGAAAGATGTAGCGAAGGAGCCAGAGTGTTAAGGGCGACGAATTCCCTTTCCTTGAAATTCTTTCCGTCTCCATAAGAGCTGTGATATGCTTTCCAGAACACGAAATCTCCCTGTCCATCCCAGAGACCATACTCCAAGGCTACAGCCTCGACGTTGTCGGAAGCCATGAAATAGTCTTTATTCTCCCTATCTATCTTCCCGATTCTGGGGATGTTCGCTGAGATCGCCACCTCGTCATCAGGTACCCTCTGGGCAGCCCAGACAGCACCGACCTTTCCACGACCGCAGCCAAGGATCTCGAAGAACCAGGCTTCCTTCTTGTCGATAACGGTGATGCACTCACCTCCGTCAGCATAGCCGTATCTTTCGGCCAGGGTTCCCATCATCCTGACAGCATCCCGTGCATTGTCGCAACGCTGTAGGGCTATCCTCTGAAGTTCTTCTATCAGGAACATGCTGCTTCCATTCCTGAGGGTGTCTGGACCGGAGAATGTGGTTTCGCCCATAGCTACCTGCTTTTCATTCATGCAAGGATAAGCGGTGTTGAGATAGGCATAGGTATGGCGTGCCTGAGGGATCTGTCCAGCGAAACGGACTCCCGTGGTGTCGCCGTCGAACGCAGTCCTGCGGGTGTTCTTGAATATGTCCACCATTTCCTTGCGGCCATAATCGGCGGCAGGGACGACTTTTATCCATGTACGTGACACTCCGTCACAGGTGTGGGAGGTGATGACCGAACCATCAACAGAGGCCAGGCGACCTACAACAAGACTGGTACATTCATCCCTTGAATACTCGTCATCCTGTCCCCATGCTGAAATCACGCAGAAAAAAGCAGCGGCAAACACGAAGATTCTTTTCATAATCAAATTTGCATTAATAAATCACTCATCTGGAAAACAGGTCAAGGATGTAAGCACCCCTTGCCGGAACATGGACCTTGTCTTTAATGTCCAGGACTTTTCCGGTGACAACGTCTCTCCCGGAATTGAATCCTTCAGTCACGTCCGAGAAGCGGGCCATATCGATATCTACATCCTTGTCCGATCCGCTCAATATTACCAGAACAGTCTCATTCCCATATTGGCGGGCATAGACATAACAATTCCCGCTGTTGGCAAACGGAGCATACTGTGTGAGGGTACCGGAAATCACCGCCTTGGAAGTCTTTCTCCAAGAAAGTATCTTCTGCATGTAGGAATATGCGTCCTGTTCTTCAGGAGTCCTCCCCTCCTTGGTAAACACGCTCCTCGAATCGCCGGGCCAACCACCTGGCATGTCTTTCCGGATCGCTCCGTCACCCTGGGCCTTGGTGGCCTTGAACAAGAGTTCCGTGCCATAATAGACCTGGGGGATTCCGCGGGTAGTGAGCAGGAATGCTAATCCCTGTTTGTAGCGATTGAGACCTTGGTCCTCAACACGCGAGAATCTGCCAAGGTCGTGATTGTCCAGGAACACAAGCACATTGGACGGGTCCGGATACAGGAAATCGTTGGCCATCGAGACGTAGATGTTGAAAAGTCCTGTCGCTGCGCCGTCATCTGACCGGCTTTCCTGAGTAAAGGCTTCCGGTGCAATGAAGGCAAGGTTGAAGTCCATCACGCTCTTGAGGTGGGAGTCATATTCCTTGTTGAGTACGCTTCCGGCCTGCCACCAGGCGGGGAAACCGCTGCCGACAGGATACCAGGTCTCACCGGTTATGTTAAAATCGGGATATTCATCCAGTGTCTCCTTGCACCATCTGGCCGCGAAAATCGGATCCATGTAAGGATGGGTATCCTGGCGAACCCCGTCTATCCTGGCATATTCAATCCACCAGATACAGTTCTGGATAAGATAGTTAGCCACCAGGGGATTCCGGTGATTAAGGTCGGGCATGCCCCTGTTGAACCACCCGTCTGAGAACATTTTCTTCTCTGAAGGGGCAGCATGCGGATCGACCGCCGTCCACTTGTTGTGACTGGTAGGGACGAATGTGTTATCGAAATTGAGCCAGTCTCCCGTGGGAAGGTCGCTCATCCACCAATGGGTGCTTCCGCAATGATTGAAGATCATGTCCATCACTACCTTCATGCCGTTGTCATGGGCTTTCTGTACGAAGGCAATATATTCATCCATGGTCCCGAAACGGGGATCCACGGCATAGTAGTCAGTGATGGCATAGCCGTGATAGGTCCTTGCTGAATTCTCCTGTACAGGATTGAGCCAGATGGTGGTCATCCCAAGGTCCTTGATGTAATCCATGTGATCGGATACTCCCTTGATGTCGCCACCGTGCCGGCCGCCGTCACGTTTCCTGTCCGGATTGGCTCCTCCAATGGTGTCGTTAGAAGGATCTCCGTTGGCGAAACGGTCCGGGGTAATGAGATAAAGGACATCTTCGGGGCCGAATCCCTGGGCTCCGGGAGTGGTACTCCTCTCCCGCAGCTCATATTCACGGATGGTCTTCTGCCCGTTTATATCGAAAACTATGTCGAATGTGCCGGGGTGGGCCTTGGAAGAAATCTCAAGATTGATGAAAAGGTAGTTGGGATTCCCGGTCCTGGTTATCTCCCCGAGTTTCACACCTATTTGCTTGAGGGAAACCTTTGCATCACTGATATCCTTTCCGTGGACCAAGAGTTGGAGCGAAGGGTTTTTCATTCCGACCCACCAGAATGGCGGCTCGACCCTGTCTATCTCCATGGCGGAAACGGACACGAGGCAGCAAATACCGGCAAGGAGGGTAACTAACTTTTTCATAATTAGTTATTTATTCCATTCCTTAACCAGCTTTCCGACTTTCTCGATATCGTAGAAATCCTTGTAATTCTTGACGGTCATCTTCCGGTCTTCCGTAACCTGGATTTCAATCATCTCGTCACTTGGAATAACGATGTCGGGGACAATGCCGGAATCGATGTTCTCTCCGGCCAGGGAGTTGAGCCTGGACCTGAACGAAGATATCTGGAAGCAGAATCCGTCAGCTGTGCACATGGCCTGGATGGCGCAGCTTCCACCGCCTGATTTTTCGCCTACTACGGGAACTCCGTTATCCTTGAGCATCGAAGGGAAGAGGTTTCCGCAAGAGAAGGCGACATCTGTGGTCAGTACT
The DNA here is from genome assembly GCA_017962025.1 of Bacteroidales bacterium. Classification (GTDB taxonomy): domain Bacteria; phylum Bacteroidota; class Bacteroidia; order Bacteroidales; family UBA932; genus Cryptobacteroides. The sequence goes on along the minus strand of JAGCWD010000123.1, from coordinate 53,588 downwards.
CCGAAATTGAGGTTGTAGTGCACATCCTTGTCCTTCTCATCGAACACTCCGTTGAAATCGCGGTCAACCTCATACTCGACAATCGACCTTTGTTTCGTAAGGGGATTATCGTAGCAAAGATAGCTCTTGTTCATGACCAGGGATGTCATGGCCATGACGATGTCGGCGGATCCTCCTCCGTTGGAAGTTATGTCAACTATGAAATTCTCGACCTCCGGGTCAGCCTCGGCTTTATTAAGAGCATCAAGGAATATCACCATGGAGTCTCCGTTATTGTCCTTGATGTTAGGTTTGGGACCCTTACCTGCATAGAAAGCTTCCCATGCATCCTGAGCCCTGGTGTTGAATGAATTGAACACACAGACCGCGGTATTGCCCCTCTTGACGTAAGTGTCCTGGGCATTGCCATAGCTCTGAGGACGCAGAGTCCGTACAGCCATGACTTCCTGGGCACGTCCACCCATTGTCAAACGGCCTTGCTGGATGGCGTCCATGATCTCCTTGTTATTTTCCTGGACACTCTTTATCCTGGATGTTAATTCTTCATATTGCGAGCGGTCACGGCCCATGGCTGAAGATATATCCATCGAAGTGTGTCCTTCGTAGTAAAGGGCGTTAAGTCCTTGCATACCGACAAAGTATTCGGCCAGATCGGTGGATTTCAGAAGTTTCTTTATTGCGGGGCCAGCGGCCAGATCTTCTTCAAGGGTCCTGTCCATACCCCTGGTCCTTAATGACTCGTTATGAGCGACACGGCCGGGGAATCCATAGAAATGGTCCATCGCAAAGCAAAGTTCCCTGTAGGCAAACTCAGCCATGGACTCGGAACGGGTTTCCTTCGACAAGAGGGCCTTGTTGTAATCAGGATCGATCCTGGCGAGACTGACCTCGTTGACTGACGTGTTGGCCACAACCTTCTCTCCGTTGAATCCGGCATGGTGATAGAAAAGGTCCGAGTACAAGTCAGCCAGGGTTGCGAACGGGAAATAGACCGTCCCCTTGCCGTCGGCGTGGAGGTCTATGCCGTATTTCCCGTAATCCAGAGTGACAGTGGAAACAGCCGGAGTCATTGTTATGCTCTTGTAGCGTACGAATGGCATTCCGTCATAATAGACATTTGCCATTCCCGGCTGAAGAAGGCCCATCTGGTTAGTGAAAGCATCAAAATCAGAGGTCACGAAAACATCTTTATTGACGTTTACTACCGCCTTTGAGTCCCCGTTTGCAAGAGTATATTCTCCAACACCGGTGTGGGTAACTGTCATAGTGGAGCCGGGAAGGACTATCGACTGGAAATCAGCCGCGGAGATGTAAGCCACATCCGGAAGGGCGTTGTAGAAGCGCAAGGTAACCTCTCCGTCGGGAGCGACTTTGGTCACGACGGGAACTGTCTTTTCAGTGTAAGCTCCGCCGTCGGGCTGGTCATCTGCAACCGCAGTTCTGGTTGAAACCGTCTTGGGGCCGCAAGATGCAATGATCGCCAGGGCGGCCATGATGGGGATGGAAGTTCTTTTTATCATGATCATTATATTGAAAATCCTTATTGATTCTCAAATATAATGATGTTTTTTCAGAACTCCAGCGGACGGCCCCGGTAGAAGTCCAGCAGTTTGGCGGAATAAAGGTATTCGTAGCGGGAACGAAGGAGATCGGATTCTGCCTTCAGCCAGTTGTCACGTGATTCGTTGAACTCTGTGATGTTTGCCTTGCCGTTTTCGTACTTTGCCTGTACCAGGGCGAACGACTCCTCGGCACTTGCCTGGGCATCCGTGCTCGAGCGATATCTGTCAGCTGCGGCCACGGCATTGTAGTAGGCTTGTTGGATTTCCTTGTATAGGGTTTTCTTTGTGTTTTCCAGCTGAAGCATCTGATTTGTCCTCGAGAGTTCAGCCATCCTTACCTGGTTCCTGTTCTGGAACCCGGAGAAAATCGGTACGCTGAGGGACAGTCCAAGATATTGGCTGAAATTATTCTTTATCTGTTCCATGAAGGCGGCAGAAGGAGCGGCGCTCATGGTATAGTAATTCGATCCGATTCCTCCGTTCGCACTTATCGAAGGCATGAAGGCCCCCTTGGCTCCCTTAATCGTAAACTCAGTAGCATCAAGCCTGAACATTTCTGCTTTTACGGAAGGCCTGTTTTCGACTGCGTCGGCATAGATGTCCTCGGGGTTCCCGAGCAGGATTCCGTCGATGGGTACAATCGGTTTTACTATGCTGAAGCCCTCCGGGTTAGGAAGCTCCAGCAATTGTGAAAGGTCAAGGAGGGATAGATTCAAGTTGTTCCTGGCCTGGGTGGCTGAAAGCCTGCTCTGGCCAAGGGCTGCCTTCTGCTGGGCCAGCTGGGCAGTAGATGCCTTGCCGTTTTCAAGCATGGCTGTCAACCTCTCTACCTGAAGGGAATCTATGACAACCTGGTTCAAGGCTACATCCAGGAGTTCCATGTTATAGAGGATCTGGACATAGGCCTGGGCCACCGAGACACTCATGTCTTCCTTGGCTTTCTCAAGATCCTCTGTGGCGGCCCTCAGATTGAGTTCGTTTTCCTTTATGCTGTTGCTTATCCTGAGTCCCTGGAAGATCGGAACGGCTGTTCCAAGGGATATTCCGGAACTGGTGGTGTTCGTGTTTGAATAGGTGTTGTCGGCGGTAAGTCCTCGTCCAAAGGAGAAATTCTCACTGACACTTCCGCTCACCTGAGGCAGCCTGCTACCCTTTGAGTTGTCCAGCTGGATTTCCTGCTGTTTCACCTGGAGTCCGCGCTGTTGCAGGCTGATGTTATTATCCTGGGCGTGACGGATGCACTCCGCCAAAGTCCAGGGGCCGTTGTGGTTCTGGCCAAATACGGCCCCTGCCAAAAAAACGGTTATGAGTAAAAAATATCTTTTCATCACTTCTTCTCGATTATCTGGTTGCCACGGACCTTGTCTCCTTCCTTGAGACCTGACTTGATCTCAATGTTGATTCCGTCTGAAAGTCCGGTCACTACAGGAATCTTTTCATATTTCTTCTCTCCTTTGACAAGGTAGACGAAAGAAGAATCCCCTTCGAATGCAAGGGCGCTTTCAGGAATTGAGAGCACTCCGTCCACCCCTTCAAGCCTGATTTCAGCATTGGCGCTGTAACCGGAACGGACAGTTACGCTGTCCGGAACGGTCAAAGCGGCTTTTATCTCGAATTCATTGGTTCCGTTCTTCTCCTGTGCTTTCGGGGAGATAAATTCCATTACTGCGTCCAACTGTACATCCTTCAGGGCTCCGACCGTTATCGTCATGGGAACTCCCTCCTTGACACGACCGACTTCGGTCTCGTCGATGAATCCGTCGAAAATCAAGTCTCCCATGTTGGCAACCGTGGCGATGGTAGTACCATCATTGAAGGTATTGCTCTGGGTAACGGAATTACCAACCTTTACCGGAATGTCCAGGATCAGTCCCGAGATAGTGGAACGGATCAGGGTCGAACTGGATTTGGCGTTGCTCTTGGAAACGCCATCCCTGACGACTTCGAGGGTTTCGATTGCAGCGGCCTTCTCTTCCTTGGCCTGGTCGAGGGCCTGGCGCACCTGGTCATATTCCTCGGCACTCACCAGATTCTTGTCGAACAGGGCCTTCTCTCGGTCATAGTTGGTCTGTGCCTGCTTGAGGTTAATCTCTGCAAGGCGAACCCTGGACTGGGCAGAGCTGAGGGAGCTCATCTCCGGGATGACCTTCACCTTGGCAATGACCTCTCCCTCAGAGACCTTCTCACCGGCAACCTTGTAAAGTTCGGAAATGATGCCGCTGATCTGGGGCTTGATGTTTACCTCGTCCCGGGGGATGATCTTACCGGTAACTACAGAGGTCTTGTGAATATCTTTCACCGAGGCCTCAAGATGTTCATACCTAACCTCCTTTGGGCGGGAATTCTTCCACAGTGCCACAAATGTGCCGATAAATACCAGGGCGACCAGCGCCAGGATAATGTACTTAAGGTTCTTTTTCATATCTGTTTATTTTTATTCTTCTCTCATTGCATCAACGGGTTTGATTTCCATTGCCCGTAGGGCAGGTGCCAATCCTGCGAGAACACCGAGCACGACCAGAAGCATAAGGACTGCTATTCCTGTCCAGAAACCAATCTGGAATGATACTGTTTCTCCGATATCCGGAAGGTTGGACACTATGTTTCCAGCTCCCCATAGGATCAAAACGGAAAACAGTATTCCGAACATTCCGGCAAGGATGGTAAGCCCTATGCTCTCGGTAATGATCTGGGAAAGGATCATCTTCGGGGTTGCGCCGATTGCCCGGCGGATGCCAATCTCTGTGGTGCGCTCCTTGACGGTTACCATCATGATGTTGGACACTCCTATGGCTCCGGCAAGAAGGGTCCCGAGACCGACCAGGATCACAAGGATATTGACTCCCTTGAACAGGTTGTCCACAATCTTGAATATCTTTTTTGTATCCAGCATCATTATGGCGTTATTATCGTCCGGAGCTATGCTGTGGCGCTTTGAAAGGACGCTCTTTACCTTCTCCTGAGCCAAATCCGAATCCGCCCCTTCCTTAAGGGTCATGCAGATAATGTCGAATTTACCGCCCCTGTTATTCAACCTGTTCATGAGCTGATAGGGGATGACGACGCTCTGGTTGGGGCTGCCATTGATGTTTATTCCAGAACTACGGTCGTCAACACCAATGACCTGGAAATACGAGTCCTTGACCTTAATATACTCTCCGGTCGGGTCGCCGCCTTCGGGGAAAAGATTGGAATACACTCTTTTACCTATCACGCAGACCTTTCTCTCCTGCTCGCAGTCCACTTCATTGATCCAGCGACCGTAGAGCATCTTAGGGGTTTCTACTGAAGTATATTCATAAGACAGCCCCTTCAGGATTCCGGAATAGGTGTTTTCCTTGTAAGACATTCCCTGCCCCCAGTCGGAGTCCATCATGGTGACTACATCCGTTTCAGGAACGAGTGTCTTTATGGCTTCGATGTCAGTCCTGTCAAGATACCATGTACGGTCTCTCTTGAACCCTCCGTAAGGTTTTGACGTCTTGTTGCATCCTACTATCACCGCATTGGAAGTGAAGCCTCCGAAGTTCTGGTTCAGGATTGACTTCAGTCCGTCGCCGCCTCCAAGCATGATAAGGAGCATGAATATACCCCAGAATATTCCGAAGCCGGTAAGAAGGGTCCTGCTGCGGTTGCGGGCCAGGGTGTCAACTATTTCCTTGTATCTGTCAATATCGAATCTCATGGCTCCTCCCTCCTACTTTTCTGCCCTCAGTGCCTCTATCGGACGCACCCTGGCGCCCTTCCAGGCAGGGATGATCCCAGCAATGGTTCCGGCTACTATCAGAAGCAGCGTCGCCTTGATTGCGACATCGAAACCGACTCCGATGTTCTTGAATATGTACATCTGCATTATTCCGATGTCCATCGGGTGGGAACCGATAGTCTTGTCAAGGGCAAAGTCCGCCAACATTCCTATCACCATTCCGATGTAACCGAAAAATGCTGTGATCACAACGCTCTCAACCACGATAAGCTTCATTATGGACATCGGCTTTGCTCCCAGAGCCTTGCGGATACCGAACTCATGGATCCTTTCCTTGACGGTAATGAGCATGATGTTCGACACTCCGACGATACCGCTCAGGAGAGTCAGGAATCCGAGGATCCAGAGGGCTGTGCGCATGATGCGGATAGCCTTGCTGACTTCCTGGTTGTTAAGGTAATAGTTAGTCAGGAAGGTGGTCCTGGTGTCCTCGGGATCCGTGCCGTGGAAGATGTTCATCGCCCTCTTGTAGCTCTTCTCGAATTCTTCGTTGGCCTCCTTGGTCTCCAGGTCATGGAACTCCATAGTGATACGACTGAGCCAGGCACCCTCCGCGCGCATAGTCTTGGCCGTTGAATAAGGGATGTAGGAATTGTGTCCCCATGATTGCTCCTCCGCCTCAACGATGCCTATTACCTTGAACGGGATGTTTCCCATGTTGATATAGCGGCCCAGGATCTTTGAATAGTCCTTGTCGTCTCCGAGCAACTGAGTCGCAGCATTATCATCTATTACTATATGCTTGCTCTGGTCCTTTATGTCGCTTTTGTTGATGAATCTTCCGGCAACCAATCCAAGCCTCCATACATCCTTAAGCTGAGGATCGACTCCCATGATAGAGGAAGAGAGCGCCTCCTTTCCAAGGCTCAGGGTATCGGAGAAGTCGAGGCTTCCATAAGCCCTGTCTATCTTCTCGCTGAACTGTTCCGAGAAGGCTATGTCGCGGTCATTGAAACGGATAAACGTATTTTCCTTTATTCCGTTATAGGGTTTGCTGGTGGATCCGGGATAGACGGCGATTATGTTCTGGACTGTGTCCATGGCATTGTTCATCAGCGCATTCATGAGGCCGTTGCCTGTACCCAAAAGCACTATGATGATTATTATTCCCCAGCTTACCGCAAAACCGGTAAGGGCGGTGCGCAGCTTGTTCTGCCGCAGGGTGCTCCATATTTCCGAAAAAAGATCCAGCATGGTTTCCGTCTATTTGAGCATTCCTTCGCTTCCAAACCTTACGGAATCATGGGCACGGTTTTCTTCAATCTGACCAATGACTCCGTCCTTGATGTGGATTATCCTGTTGGTGTAGTTTGCCACGCCACTCTCATGGGTGACGACGATTATCGTGAGTTTTTCCCTCTCATTGAGTTCTTTGAGAAGGTCCATGATTTCGATAGAAGTCTTGGAGTCAAGGGCTCCCGTTGGCTCGTCAGCCAGGATAATGTCAGGCTTTGTGACAAGGGCCCTGGCGATGGCGACCCTTTGCTTCTGGCCTCCGGACATCTCGTTGGGATAGTGCCCCGCCCAATCCTTAAGTCCTAGACGCTCGATGTATTCCATGGCCATCTCATGGCGTTTGTGGCGGCTCACTCCCTGATAGAAAAGAGGAAGTTCGACGTTCTCGACCGCCGTCTTGAAACCTATAAGATTATAAGACTGGAATATGAATCCTATCATCTTGTTCCTATACTCTGCGGCCTTGGACTCCGTAAGGTCCCAGATGAGTTTGCCGTTGATACGGTATTCTCCCGAATCGTAGTTGTCCAGGATACCTAGTATGTTAAGGAGAGTGGATTTGCCGGAGCCTGAAGCGCCCATAATGGACACGAACTCACCTCTTTCTATATTGAGGTTTATTCCCTTCAGTACATGCAGCGGCTGCGCTCCGAAATATGTCTTGTTGACGTCTTTAAGCTCGATCAGCATACGTTCATTCAGTTTGTTTCTTTGTGTATTACTAAACTAATACACTGCAAATATACGGATGTTTTTCAAGAATGCAACACTTTTCACGAAAAAATCATACCAATGCCACATTAATGACGAAAGAATAGCTGAAATGTAACGTTGTGCAAAGATGAAATAATTGATATCTTAGCAGTGCCAATAAACAGGGATGGAGCATTTTGATGGCTGTACTTTCAAACCGGAGCTTCCGGAAGGGTGTGATCTGAAAAGGGATCGCATCCTGCTTCATTGCTGCTGCGGACCCTGCTCTACAGCCATCCTAGAATGGATGGTTAACGAAGGCCTGCGGCCAGGGCTCTATTTCAGCAACTCGAACATCGTTCCATTCAATGAATATGTCAAGCGCCGCGACGAGCTCGCCCGTTACGCCGCCACCTTCGGACTGGAAGTCACAGATGATGAATATGACCACGATGCCTGGCTGGATTTCGTAAAGTCCCGCTGTGTTCCGACAGGTACTCTCTCCGGGCCGGAGCGAGGTCCGCGCTGCATTGCCTGTTTTGAATTCAGGCTTCGCAGGGCAGCGGAATATGCCGTTTCCCATGGCTACGACATCCTTACCACCACCCTCGCATCCTCCCGCTGGAAAGTCTTCTCCCAAGTCGATGAAGCCGGTCGCCGTGCCGTTGCTTCTTTGTCGGGAGAGGATATACCTCCCCCGGGCACTGCCACCCTCGGCACGTTAAGAGGGGGGACCGGAGCGGAGCAGAGCGAAGCGAGCGGTGGGGTCGAGCGAAGCGAGACGTCCCGGGGAGGTATATCCTCTCCTGACAAGGCAAATGTGCCGCGTCTGATCTGGTGGCCGCAGAACTGGAGAAAGGGCGGACTGCAAGAGCGCAGGAACTTCCTGATAAAGTCCTGCGCCCTATACAACCAAACCTGGTGCGGCTGCGAATTCAGCCAAAGACATCTTTAGACGTCTTCACCCATCTCTACGAAACGGGCGGCAGCATTGAGGAAGTGGGTGGTGATCCAGAAAACAGTCCAGTGCTCTGAATAGCCTCCACGAAGTTTATGGACATTTGACATGTCTCCTTGCTGGGCGAAATTGGTGTGCTGGAGCTGCTCTCCCTGGCTGCCGTAAGCATCGGTAAGCTGGAAACAGGTACGGAACATCACCTTGGACAGTTTCACCAGCCTCTCATCGCCCAGATACCGTCCCATTTTGCAGACTTCCGGAGCAAAAAGAACTCCGTACACGTCAATGTGCTGGTTCTGTGCTGAAACCACAGTCCATCCCGTTGTCTTGAAATTATGGTCGGCCATCCGTCCTGCAGGCAGTGGAATATCCCACACAACCACATAGCTCAGGCATACGTCCATCGCATGCTTTGCCCAGTCAAGATACTTCTTGTCCTGGAATCTTTCATAGCATTCCAGGAATCCCTGGAACGCTGCCCAGGAACCTTCCTTGTCCTCACAGGTAGCATCGAGTGTTCCTCCCCAGTAACAACCGTCCATCTCAAAATGCCTCGAAGCGAACTCTCCGGCCGCTTTCTCCGCAGCTTGCCTGTAACGCCTGTTGCGGAACAGATCGGATGCGATGGCCAGAGGGGCGATATAGAATCCCTCTGCTGTTGACTTGGGGTTCCACTCTTTAGAAAGGATAAGGTCGGAAACGCCGTCGCAGGCCTTACGGAGGAACTTTTCCCATTTAGAAGTGTTATACTCCCCGGTCCTTCGGGAGGTTTCGATTGCCTTGGCAAAATTGTACATCGCCTGGCCGCAGGAGACTGGGTCACCTTGGTCCCAACCTCCTTTAAGGAAATCATATCTGACAGCGAACAACCCGTTTTCCAGGAACTTGCAGTCCGTAAGGAAATCCAGGCTCCTCTGGACCTTTTCGTGAATTGAAGGATCCTTAAGTCTGCTGGAAAGAACCTGGAATGAATAGCCCGGAGAGTCCGCCTGACCACACCAACCCATCACAATGTCCTTTCTGGAATAACGCGAATCGTACATGTCGAAGCCTGCCGCAACATCATTTTCCATCCAGCGGGACAGGGCAAAACGGTATTTGGTGTCCACTATCTCCTTGAAAGAAGGAAATCGGTCAGCATCATATGGTTTGTAAAAGTCAAGGGAAGTATAAACCGGTCTCTGGAACCCGGTTCCCTTGCGGGCGATGGCATAAAGATCGATATAATACTCTTTCTCCACCACCCTTCCCGGCTCCAGGTCGATGAAGGTGTCTGAATATCGCATAAAGGTCCTTTGGCGGGCCTTTGCGGCGCTCTTGTGTCCATTGTATCCGATAGGGCCCGAATACATGACTATCTCCGTGAATCCATCGCGGGCCTCTGCGCCAAGCGACCACCACTGATCCGACAGGACTGCCCCACGGACCGGTGACGGAGTAGTATGTACAGCAACCGCCCTGAGGGAAGAGGGGTTCTCAAGCATCACGAAAGGCATTGGATACCTGTGATCTTCGAAAACTGCTATCTCTCCAGGACGGCTGTCCCATGTGGCTATCAGTTCGGGGTTGACCGAGGCTCCGTTCTTGTTGCCGTAATAGACGATCCCGGGGGCGAACAGGGACAGGCCGTTCCCCTTTTCCTGTAACCTTACCGACAAGGTCACGTTGCGAAGGGTATCCTCTCCCGTCCACTCAAAACGGCGGACACACCTTACCAAGCCTTCAGGAGTCACGGAATATGAATCCGTAAGTTCCAACTCGCCTTCCTTGAATCCGGCAGAGCCTTTTAGGATTGTCCAATCGCCCGTTTTTTCAACTTTAGTTGCCTTTACATGGGTCCAATCGCTCATCCAGTCGTCTTTCCAACCGGTAGCAACAGACCACAGACCTTCAGACGGAGTACGGAGGGTGTCTGTCCCATCAGTAAAAACGACCCTTCCGTCTTTTACCAGAAACCAGGTCTGGGCAGACATGACAAAACCTGGCACTACCAGAGCAACCAGCAGCGCCGACAAACAAAAGAGTCTTTTCACTTCGATTACGCTATTTAAACCACTCGGTGATGTGGTTCTTGGCATATAAATAATAGACCGCAAGACCTATCCAGCTTGTCACAAGCACGATGACGGAGCAGATGATCTTTCCTACCAGTGAAATCGGTTTCTTGAAGATGTCAAGGACGGCGAGTATCGCAAGGACAAGGCCGATGATGTAGATGATGGTTGACCACATGTTGATGGATTTTTTTACAAGATAAGCATTAATTTCCGATCTTTGTACTACCAATCCGTTCTATCAAATGAAAAAAATACTAACTCTACTGTTAGCCTTCGTTTGCCTGTTGGGTTGCAAACAAACCAAGGAGAAAAAAGCCGTTTACATAATCATTGACGGAGTACCGGCCGACATGGTCGAAAGGCTGGACCTTCCTGCCATCCGGGAAATATCCTCCAGGGGAGCATATGGCCGGAGTTATGTCGGAGGGACAGTCGGACGTTATGACCAGACTCCGACAATTTCGGCTGTCGGATATACTGACCTCCTGACTTCAACTTGGGTCAACAAGCACAATGTGCCAGGAAACAGCAACCTGGAACCAAACTACAACTATTGGACAATCTTCAGAATCGCCAAGGAACAGGGCAGGCCGGTGACAACCGGGTTGTTCTCAAGCTGGATTGACAACAGGACCGTCCTTATCGGCGAGGGAAAGCCCGAAACGGGCAACCTCAAGATTGACTATGTGCGTGATGGTTACGAACTGGACGAGGCGGCCTTCCCCCATAAGGCGCATGACCTTCACATCCTGGACATAGACGAACATGTCTCCAAAGAAGCGGCGAAGTGCATAAAGGAAAACGCCCCGGACCTAAGTTGGGTCTATCTGTGGTACACCGATGATGCCGGACATACTTTCGGCAACGGAGAAACATTCGACGAATCCGTCCGGCTGGCCGACAGACAGATCGGACGGGTCTGGGAGGCTGTCAAATACCGCGAGGCCCATTTCAACGAAGAATGGATGATAGTGGTCACTACCGACCACGGACGCGATTTCATGGGATATGGCCACGGAAACCAGACCGAGCGCGAAAGGACAACCTGGGTTGCTACAAACCAGAAAGTCAACGAGAGGATGAAGAGCGGGAAATCTGCCATTACCGACATCGCTCCCTCAATCTGCCGCTTCCTCGGTTTTAATATTCCAAAGGATGTCCTTTGGGAACAGGACGGAATGCCTTTTATAGGCAAGGTTGACATAATGGAGATGGACCTTCTTCCCTACGACAATTATGTTGACCTTAAATGGGAATGCCTCAACAAGAAAGCCTCGGTCAATGTATGGGCAGCCACCGGCAACAATTTCAAGGAAGGAGGGAAGGATGAATGGATAAAGGTAGGAACCGTTCCGGCAAAGGATGGTACCTTCCGCGTTGACCTTACAACCCTGCCTTCTTCAAAATTCTATAAATTCGTCCTCGAAACTCCAAACAACCACCTTAACCGATGGTATTCTGTCACAAGGGAGAAATACACCAACTTCAAGCTTCCTGTGGCAACTAACGGCCAAGTCATGCTCCCCGGATGGGCTCCTGACGTTAAAACAGCCATCAATGACTTCCTCGAAACTTACGGAGAGGGTGGCCAGATGACTGTGAATAGTCCCTACGTTGTTTTCGACTTCGACAACACCACCAGCATTTTCGACATACAGTACCAGATGGTTCCTTTCCAACCGATGATGATGGCATTCGAAATTGACCCCAAGGACATGAGGAACGTCCTTTCCCGGGACCTGACCAGAATGGACCTCTGCTCCGAGTGGATTGAAGATATTTGCTGGGACTATTCCGCACTCTACAAGAAATTCGGTCCTTTCTCTGCGGAAGGGATGGCTCCGTCCGATACCGCAGCCCTACACAAGGATCCTTCCTGGCTGGATTTTGCCACAAAGATGTACGGTCTCTACAACCTGGTCTATCAGGTGGAACCGAAAGATGTCTGTATCTCCTGGTTGACTTCCTGGTTCCATGGAATGACCAACGACCAGATCTATGCCCTGTCAAAAGCGTCCCATGAATCATTCAAGGATGTTGAAACCTCAATTGTCCACTGGGGCGGGGAAAGGCCGTGCTCATGGACAAGCGGCATCTCTGTTACAGAAGAGCTGAAAGAGCTTTGGAAGGCCCTCAAAGACAAGGGCTTTGACATCTGGGTCTGCTCAGGGTCACAACTCGAGCAGGTGCGGGCAGCCGTTGACGTGTTCGGACTTCACGAATGGTGCACCGGGATCCTGGCAGTCCCGACCAAATACGATTCATCAACGGCCGGTTACCTGGCCTTGCCCGGAGGAAAGTGGCAGAGGGACACCGTTGAGACCAACAGCATAACTTGGAACAAGGGAAAGGTAGAGGCGATAGAGAACTCCCTGATCCCGCGATACGGACATGGTCCGGAAGCCGGATTCATGGACAGCGGAGGTGATTTCCATTTCTGCACGGAATTCTCTTCCCTCAAACTGGTAATCTGTTTCAACACCGCGGACAAGGATGAACGGGATGGTGCCGGCCTGGTCGCAGAGACCGCTCTATACGAAAGGGATGCCCTGGGATATGACCTTAAGAAGGCCAACAAGGCAGGAGATACCTTCTATGTCCTTCAGGGAAGGAACGAGAACGGTATGCGCACCCTGAATCCGTCAAATGCAACCATTGTTTACGGCGCCACGGAGGAACGCCTTTTCAAGAGCGAGGCCAACCTGGCCTTCCTGGACTCCTTAAAGGCTGCTAAACCATCCGTAAAGGACCTTCTCGACAAGAATGCCCTTGGACGGATTGACGGCTTTACCGGCTATCACAGCCGCTAGGCCAGAAGTCCCGTGATGAAAATGGCAGCTATGGCCAGTGGTGCGATGTACTTGATAAGGAAGTACAACACCGGAAATACCTTTGAGTTTCCTTTCAGCGATCCGCCGTTGGTGAGTTCATCATGTACTGACGCCTTGTCCATTTTCCATCCCACGAAAATACTGAACATGAGCGCTCCAAGGGTCATCAGATAATTGGAGCAAAGCTTGTCGCAGGCATTGAAGAACGTGTTGCCGAGGAACTTCACTCCTGAGATAGGTCCGAAAGAAAGGGAGCAAAGGATTCCCAGGAACAGGGCGACAAAGAAGATACCTGCCGTTGCCTTTCCTCTGGAGATTCCCTTCTCCTCAACCATATAGGCTACCCCAACTTCCATCATGGAAATCGATGATGACAGTGCAGCTACCAGGATTGTCAGGAAAAACAGTATCGCTACCGCCGAACTCAAGAACTGTCCGCCCGCTCCCATCTTGGCAAAGATGTATGGCAGGGTCTCGAACACAAGGCCTGGGCCTGAACTGGGAGCTATCCCCGCTGCGAAAACTGCCGGCATGACCGCAAATCCGGCCAAGATCGCAAAGAGCATGTCAAACAGGGCCGTTCCGGTACCGGAAGCCAGAATGTTCTCATCCTTCCGGATATAAGAGGAATAAATCAGCATAGTGCCCACTCCTAGGGAGAGAGAGAAGAAACTCTGTCCGAGAGCGGCCGAAAATGCTCCGGCGGACAGTTTGGAGAAGTCAGGCTTGACAAGATAGCGGACCCCGTCCATCGCTCCCGGAAGGGTTACTGAATAGACAGCTATCACTACAATCAGGATAAAGAGTACCGGCATCGATATCTTGCTGAACTTTTCTATTCCCTTCTTTACTCCTGAGAATATGATCAAGGCCGTCAATCCAAGGAATACCACCAGGCAGGCCAGAGGCCCCCAGGCAGAGGAAGAGAACGTGGCGAACATTCCCGTCACGGCCTCGGCATTTTCAGGATTGAATTGTAGGGAACAAGCTTTAAGAAGATAGGCAAAAGACCACCCTCCGACAACGCTGTAGTAGGAAAGTATGATTATAGGGGTGACTATAGTCAGCAAGCCCAGCCACTTCCATTTGGTACCGGGAGCCAGTGTGCTCATGGCCCCAAAGGTATTCTGATGTGTCCTGCGGCCGATAATCGATTCGGACAGAAGAATCGGCAACGACAGGAAGAAACAACAGAGAATATAGATCAGGATAAAGGCCGCTCCGCCATATTCACCGACGATGAAAGGAAAGCGCCAGATGTTACCAAGTCCGATAGCCGATCCGGCCATGGCCATGATCACGGCAGCCCTGCTGCCGAAGTGTTCCCTGTTTGTCATAATACCAGATTGGTTATGAAAATGGTGAGGACAGTTATTGGGGCTACGTACCTGATCAGGAAATAGAACACCCCGAATACCTTATTGTTTATGACCCCGCGATTTGTTATCTCTTCCCGGACATCTTCCTTCTTCATCTTCCATCCGACGAAGAGGACTACCAGGAGGACGCCCGCCGTCAGCAGGAAGTTGGAAGAAAATGCATCCACCTTCCCGAATGCTTCTATCGAGAACACGCTTATCAGACCAAGGACCCACGTAACCACGAATACCAGCAGGCAGGCCATAGATCTCTTCATATGCCTTTCCTCAACCAGATACGCCACCCCGACTTCGATAAGAGATATGCTGGAAGTCATTGCTGCCACGATAACAGAGAAGAAGAACAGTGCGGCCACACAGGATGCTATCCATGGAGAAGAGGCACTCATCCCGGTAAATACATGTGGCAAAGTCTGATAGACCAAACCAGGGCCGCTGCTCGGAGCTATTCCCGCCGAAAAGACCGCTGGCATGATGGCGAATCCGGCCAGAACCGAGAACATAAGGGCGGCAAGCACTGTCCCTACACCGGAAGCAACCAGGTTTTCATCCTTATGGACGTAGGATGAATATGTGATTACGATTCCCATTCCAAGGGACATGGCATAGAAACTCTGTCCTAGTGCGAAGGCAAAAGTCCTACCGGTTATTTTCGAGAAATCCGGCTTGACGATATACTCGATTCCCTTGTCCGCTCCCGGCATATTCACTGAATAAATCATAATGAGTACGATCAGGACAAAAAGGAGCGGAATCGAAATCTTGTTGAATTTTTCAATACCTCCCTTGATTCCGAACGCCACGATTATTGAAGAAAGGGCAAGGAAAACAGTATTGAAAATGAGAGGTGTCCACCCGGAAGGGCGGAATTCCCCAAAGTTCAGCGAAAAGGATTTAAGGAAGTACTCTATCGACCAGCCTCCGACTATGCTGTAATATGATACGATTATCGTGGGAGTGATTACGCTCAAATAACCGAGTATGGTCCAGAAACTCCGAGGAGCCAGCTTGTTCATGGCTCCGATAGCGTTGGCATGCGTCCTACGCCCGACCAGAGCCTCGGCAAGGAAAATCGGGAAGGACAGGAAGAATGAACAAAGAATATAGATCAGTATGAACGCCGCTCCGCCATATTCCCCAACCATGTAGGGGAATCGCCAGATGTTACCAAGCCCGATAGCGGATCCGGCCATAGCCATGATTACAGCAGCCCTGCTGCCGAAGTGTTCCCTTTTTGTTGCCATTTGCAAGTTCGTTATCTCCTGGTGTAGATTGTGAATTCGTAGCCATAGCCGGTTTCCGGATCGATTTCAACCGGAGTGGTGGATTCGACTTTCCAAATTGCAGGATCTATAACAGGAAAGAAAGTATCAGCATCTTCAATGGTGGTATGGACGTGAGTGATGTAAAGTTTGTCTGCTGTCGGCAACGCCTGGCGATAGGTTTCTCCTCCGCCCATCACGAAAACCTTCCCGGTTGGGTCCACCATGCTGTAAGCCTCCTCAAGGCTTCCGGCCACCTTTACCCCTTCCGGCTTGTCCGGCCAGGGAAATATGGATATGACCACGTTGTCCCTCTTGGGAAGAGGTTTGCCGCCGATTGACTGGAATGTCATCCATCCCATAATCACGGGGCAGCCTGTGGTAGTCTGTCTAAAGTATTTCATGTCTTCGGCGATGTGCCAGAGGAGTGCGTTGGATTTTCCAATCGCGCGGTTGTCGGCTATTGCGACTATGATGCATTTTTCCATATTCAAAACAAATTAAACAGCAACCGGGGCCTTGATGGCAGGCCATGGATCATAACCTTCGAGAGTAAAGTCCTCGTATCGGAAATCGAAAACTGATTTGACCTCAGGATTCAGGATCATTCTGGGCAGGGGACGTGGCTCTCTGGAGAGTTGTTCACGTACCTGGTCGAAATGATTGAGATAGATATGGGTGTCTCCCGTGGTGTGAATGAATTCCCCGGGACGAAGACCGCATTCCTGTGCAATCATCATGGTAAGAAGGGCATAGGAAGCAATGTTGAAAGGAACCCCAAGGAATGTGTCTGCACTTCTCTGATAGAGCTGGCAGGACAGCTTGCCTTCTGCCACATAGAACTGGAAAAGACAGTGGCACGGAGGGAGGGCCATTTTGTCTACTTCGCCTGGATTCCATGCACACACCAGCATGCGGCGGGAATCAGGATTGTGCTTTATGGTCTCTATCACCTGGGAGAGCTGGTCAACAGAGCGGCCGTCCGGAGCCGGCCAGGAACGCCACTGGTGGCCGTAAACAGGACCGAGGTCCCCGTTTTCATCAGCCCACTCATCCCAGATAGTAACTCCGTGATCCTTCAGATATTTGATGTTTGTATCTCCTGAAATGAACCAAAGAAGTTCGTGGATAATCGATTTCAAATGAACCTTTTTCGTGGTCAGGAGAGGAAACCCTTCAGAAAGGTCGAACCTCATCTGGTGCCCGAAGACGGACTTGGTACCGACGCCGGTGCGGTCGTGTTTGACCACACCTTCGTCCATGATCCGTTTCAATAGGTTGAGGTACTGTTTCATGCCACTGAGAACTGCCAGATTATTGCCTCTTCGTAGTCTTCCCCGGGCTTCAGCACCGTGGTAGGATAGTCCGGTTTATTTGGAGAATCCGGGCAGTGCTGGCACTCGATTGCAACTCCTTCGTAATCGAAATAACTGCGTCCGCATTTTGCGACAGGGCTTCCTGCCAGCCAGTTCCCGGTGTAAATCTGGACTGCGGGTTGGGTGGTGAAGACCTCCAGCAGGCGACCGCTCTCAGGAGCATAAAGCTTAGCTGCGGCCTGAAGTTGCCCAGGCTCATAACCATTGATCATCCAGCAGTTGTCGTAACCTTTTCCATAATTCAATGCCGGGAAGTCTTCCTTGATCTCGGCTCCGATCTTCTTGAACTCCTGGAAGTCCATGGGGGTACCGGCAACCGGATCAGGCTCTCCGACGGGTATGAGGGTCTCATCTGTGGGAAGATAAACGGATGAGTTGAGCTTCAATTCATGTCCAAGGATGTCGCCGTTGCCTTCACCATTGAGGTTGAAGTAGGCATGATTGGTAAGATTGACAACTGTATCCTTGTCAGTCCTCGCTGTAAGGAAAAGCTTAAGGGCATTGTCATCGCTCCACTCGTAACGGGCGACCACTTTCAGGTTGCCGGGATAGCCGGCTTCTCCGTCCTCAGAGAAATACATGAATTCCACAGCATCGCCTTCGACCCTGCTTTCCCAAACCTTGTTCTGGAAACCGGCGGGACCACCGTGAAGATGATTGGGACCGTTGTTTATAGGGAGGGTATATTCAACTCCGTTGAGGGTGAATTTGCCCAATGCTATCCTGTTGGCAAAACGACCTGGGCACTTTCCTGCGCAAGGGCCGTCTGCGAAGTAACTCATCGGATCGGGATATCCGAGGACCACGTCTGCCAGTTTACCTTCCTTGTCTGGAACAACGATGGAGACAATGCCGGCACCTACACTGGAAAGACGCACGAAGGCTCCTTTCTCATTCTCGATGGTGTAGAGGAGTATCTCCTCTCCAGAAGGGGTTTCGCCCCAGATTTCCTTATTGATTTTCATATCTTCATTGTTTTTGAATATTCTGCAGGTAAATAACAGCCTTATCTGTAGGGGCATCCTTCATAATAACGCTCTTGTCCTTATCCAGGACATAGAGAGACGGGATTCCCCGGACATTGTAGGTAAGGTCCTGGCGAATGGCGAAATCCTGATCATATCCATTGTACCATTCGGAAGGATATTCCTTTGCCAACGCCTGCCATTTCTCCCTTTCAAGGTCTATATAGACATTGACAACCGCGAGGGTTCCATTTTTCACCAACCTTGGAATGATTGCATTCGTTTGCAGGGTCTCTATAACCTCGTGACAGGCTTCACAGCCGGGATTGGTAAACATGAGAAGGGTGAAGGGAGCCTTGATCCCGTACAGGTTGTGCATACGTCCTCCAAGGTCTGTGAATGAAAAGTCTGCCGCAGGGGTACCGACCTGGTTGAGTGAGCACATCCTGGCGTCATGGGAATATGCTGGCTTCAAGTCTTCAGAGACCAACTCGGAAACCGCCAGACCCTCAACATAGGGCAGGTAGAGGTCCTCATCACGGACTGGGGAGTTGGGGTCGTAAAGGTATTTCGGGACCATCTCCTCAAAAAATGAGAAAACATTTGAGGAAGGATGGGTGGCCGAATACTCTTCGATTCTGTTAAAAAGGTTTCCGATTTCCTTTTTGGCAAACTCCCTGGTACTCCTTTCCTCGAGCAATGTTATGTACCTGCCAAGTGCCTTTTCCACTTCGTCAGAAGATGCCCCGTTAACATGGGACGAATCACAGAGGTAATCTCCCTCAAGGAAGTTATCCCAGAAATGAGAAACCTTGTACTCGATTATCTTGGCCTGATCGGTTATGATTGAAGGTGCGGAAGGAATGGGCGGGAACGCCCTGGTTTCAAGCTGAGGCCTATCCTTCCTGCCGCAAGAGATAAGCGACAGGACAAATAACAAGCTGACTATGTGCCTCAAACAACCTTTCACGTCAAAAGACCATTCTTACAAATTTACTCAATCTTATCAAAAATCTGTATCTTCGTCTCCAGAAATGAGAAGATTCATCCTGCTGTTTTTCCTTTTGTGCGCCTGCACTTCTTTGAGGGCCCAGTTTTCCTTGACGGGAAGCGATCCTTCAAGCGTCAGGTGGATGCAGATGAACACTCCTGAATTCAAAATCATCTTTCCAGATGGGGAAGACTCCCTTGCAAGGGTATATGGGTTCTGGCTTGAAAACGCACGGTTAGGAGTAAGTCGCTCATCCGGACTTCTGATCGGGAAAGATTACAAGACCAGGATGCCTGTGATCCTTCACAGTTTCAACACGATTCCGAATGCCTCTGTCGCCTGGGCTCCAAAAAGGATGGACTTCTTCACCGCCCCTGATCCATATGATCCTACTCCTGTCCCTTGGGATAAATTGCTTTCGATCCACGAGGGCAGGCACGCAGCGCAGATGCAAGCTGGTGTTGCAGGCCGACACAAGGTGTTCAAATACCTTTCAGGAGAATTATTCTCAGGTGCTTTTGCGGGATTATATCCAGGGCCGACTCTGCTCGAAGGGGATGCCGTAGTTACCGAAACGGCTCTCACTTCCTCGGGAAGAGGCCGGCAGGCCTCATTCCTGTCGTACATGATGCCTGCCTTTGAGAGTGGGGACTGGAGAGACTATTGGAGGTGGTCCTACGGTTCCCATAAGTATTACACTCCGGACTACTACAAAGTCGGGTACATGTTAGTCTCCGGAACAAGGGTATTCTTCGACGATCCTCTATTTACAAAGGAATATTTTGACCGCACTGCTGGCCGGGGATTCTTCTTCAACCTGCAGAAAACGGTCAGGCAAGCAAGCGGCGTGAACTTCCCCCGGGCCTTCAAGACTATCCAGGAAGGCTTCGCAAGCATCTGGGCGGAAGAAGCGGCGACAAGGGCCCCTTTCATGCCTTCCGAGCAAGTCACCCCCGAGCCTTGGAGGCATTCTTCTTATAGCGGATCGGTAATTGTGGGAAATACCGGTGTCTGGACCGTCAGAAGCGGTCTTACCACCCCATCAGCCCTGGTAAGGGTAAGTCCGGAAGGCACTGTAGCGACAGTAAGACCTTTCTCCGCCGCTACCGGAAAACTGACCTATGACAAAGCCGGCGAAAGAATCTGGTGGTCAGAGACTGTCGCTCATCCCCGGTGGACCCTTGCCGGTAGTTCCAGGATACGTTACATTGACACCTCGGATCCTAAAAGAATCCATGACCTGACCAAGGAAGGAAAGTATTTCAATCCTGCTCCTTCGCCCGACGGAAGCCTTGTCTGCGTCACTGAATATCCTGCCGCGGGAAACTCAAGGCTCCTGCTTCTAGACAGCAAAAACGGGGAAATCAAAACCATTATTCCCTCTCCGGATTCAGTCCAGTTCACGGAGACGGTTTGGTTGGAAAACCAACTCTTCGCCGCCGGACTGTCGAACCATGGAATGGGAATTTATGAGATCCGGTCCCTGAGCTCTGTCGAAGGGCCGGCAATCACCCTTATTCTCGGGCCCCGGCCCGTCGAACTCTCCTACCTCGGCGCTTCTTCCGGCCGGTCAATCACTTTCCTCTGCGACCGCACCGGGGTAAATGAACTGTACATTCTGGATCCTTCCTCCGGAAAACTTCTCCAGGCAACATCAACAAGGTTCGGAATCCGGTCTCCGTTTTTCTCAGAGAAAGGAGATTCCTTATATTACAGCTCCCTGGCTCCGTCAGACAGACCGGAAGCCTACAAACAGGGCTATATGATCTATTCGACTGCCGTAGAGAACCTGCCTATGAAAGAGGTTTCTTTTGAAGAAACCCACAAATGGAGGATTGCAGACGCTTTGTCTTTGCAGGAAAAAGAACTGGCGGAGAATAATGGTCTGCTTCCTGAAACTTCGGATCTGTCCTTTTCAGAGCCCAAAAGATTCAGGAAGGTCATACCTGTGCTCCACTCATGGACCCCGTTCTACTTCAACTACGACAGCATGGAGAGCATAACGTCCGACGAGAGTTACAAGTCTGCCTCCTTGGGCGCCACCGCCCTGTTCCAGAACCTTGTCGGTGACGGATACGGTTTTATCGGTTACAGTTACCATGATGATCCGGACGCAGCCACCTGCAGCAAGTTCGGCTCCTGGAGACATTCCGCCCATTTCAAATATGTCTATTCAGGTCTTTTCCCTGTCATAGAAGTGTCAGCAGACTTGGGCGACCGTTATTCGAAAGATATCATGAGGGTCCAGCAAGCCGACGTCAGAGGAGGAAAGATAGCTCTCTTGACTTCAAAAGTAAAGAAGACCGCTCCTTTCTTTGAAGGAAGCCTGAGGCTCTATGTTCCCTTGAGGTTCAATTCAGGAGGTATCTCCCGAGGATTGGTTCCACAATTAAGGTACAGGTTTACCAACGATGTTTACCATGACAGGATCAGCCTCAGGGAAATCTTCGGGCCGGAAGACAATCCCTCATGGAAGGAGATCGGTTCGCTCGGGAAGGACCGCGTGTCGATGCTCTCGACCCTTGATTTCTCATTCAGGGGATTTATCATGACTGACAAAGCCCCTTCACAGGCATGGCCAAGACTGGGAATCGGAGCAGAAACAGGATTAAGAACGAGACCAGGGCACTCTTCTTATTTCAGCAACACGGCTTACATGTACCTCTACGGTTATCTCCCCGGCATCCTTCAGGACCAGGGAATCAAGCTGAGTGCTTCCTTGGGAAAGGACTTCGGCGGAGGAAGGTTCAGCTACCCTGACATGCCGGCATCATTCATTCCACGAGGTTTTGTCGAGACTAACATCCTGTCGATAGCCAATACCTGTTCTCCTCTTCGTTACAAGTTTACTTTCGACTATTCACTACCCCTGGTCAATCTTGACTGGTCATTGCTCAGCCCTTTGGCTTACGTAAAGAATCTTGAGATCGTTCCTTTCGCTGACCTTGCATTCCAGAAGTTTACCGTACTGAAAGAGTATCTGGTCAACATGAATGAGGTCCGGTCCGCTTCCCTGGCCAGTTTCGGTACCGATGTTGTCTTCCACCTTGGAAACCTGCTCTGGCTACCTTATGATTCCAGCCTAGGCTTCAGGTATGCCTTCAATTCTTGGAAGGATATTGACAGATTTCCGGTAAAGGGACTTGACCATCATTACTTTGGCGCCATATTCAGTGTCTCTATGTAATTTTTTTCCTATCTTTGTAAAATAGTAGAACATTTTACTAATTTTATCAGATATGGAAAAAAACAAGTCTGTCCCGGAATTCTGGGGCAAGGAGGACTGGCAGGCTATCTGGATTGGTTTCATTATCATCCTTCTCGCCTGTGTCGCCGTCCTTACAAAAGCTTTTGATGTCTCCGCAGTGAAATTCTCCACCTGGGCGGTTGGAGAGGCCGCTGCAACCAAAGCGGTTCCTCTTGCTCAGCAGCTAGGGGCGTGGGCGTTCTGGCGCAAGCTTATCGTCACCGTGTTGGTTCTCGGAGTCCTTTTCACTCTCGGAGTAAAACTGCAGGGAGGAAGTGTCAAGAAGTACATCCCGGCTTTCCTGGTTCTGTTCGTAATAGCCCTGGTGGTCCGCTTTGTCAGTGCAGAATTCACACTTAACCGTTATCTTGAATGGGCCTTCTGGGCCTTGTTGATCGGTCTTTTGATTTCCAACACCGTCGGTGTTCCGGACTGGCTCAAGCCGGCTATCAAGACCGAGTTCTACATCAAGACCGGTCTGGTCATCATGGGATTCTCAGTCCTGTTCTCGAACATTGCCAAGTTCGGTCTCTACGGCCTAGGAATCGCATGGATCGTCACCCCTATCGTCATCCTTTTCATGTGGTGGCTTGGAACCAAGGTTTTCAAAATAGACAATAAACCCCTGGTCATAACACTTGCCTCTGCTACTTCCGTCTGCGGAACCTCGGCAGCTATCGCCACCGGTGCAGCCTCCGGAGCAAAGAAGGACGACCTTTCCATTGCGATTTCAATCTCTATCATATTCACCATCCTAATGATGGTTTTCGAGCCCATGATCATCAAGGCTGCAGGAATGACCCAGCTGATGGGAGGTGCCCTTATCGGTGGTACGGTTGACTCCACCGGAGCGGTTGTACTTGCAGGTAACGCCCTTGGACCCGAAGCAGAGCAGGCAGCTGTTCTAGTTAAGAGTATCCAGAATATCCTGATCGGATTCATAGCCTTCTTCGTGGCTGTGTTCTTCGCCACCAGGGTTGACAGGAATTCAGAGAAGAAGGTCGGTGCCGGAGAGATCTGGACCCGCTTCCCCAAGTTCATCCTCGGTTTCTTCGCAGCATCCCTTATCGCATCCTTCATCCTTCAGCCTCTTTGTGGCTCAGGTGCGGTTAAGGACATCAACACGGTTCTCGACCAGTATAAGAACTGGGCTTTCGTCCTTGCTTTCACCAGCATAGGCCTTGACACCAACTTCAAGGAGATTGCAAAGCAGATGCAGGGCGGAAAGGTCCTTTGGCTCTACATCATCGGCCAGGTCTTCAACATCGCCCTGACCCTGTTCGCGGTCTGGTTCTTGCTGTCGGGTGTCATCTTTGACATCCCGGTCCTTGACCTCTACAAATAGTGGCATCCGGAAAGGAAAAGGCATTCAAAGTGGTCACCATCGTTGCGGTGGTGGCCATTTTGGCCTGTGCCCTCTGGATAATGGCAAACAAGATGGGGCTGGTCCAGGGATACGATTTCGGAGCCGGTGCCTATTATTATGCTGACATTCCTGGTTATGACGAAATTGCCAAGGAAGACGTCTATAAAACCTCGGTTCCTTACTGGGTACATGTGGTTCTTTTCCTTGGGTGGGGTTGGCTGATGTATCGGCTTTGGATTTGGATTGACAAGCGCAAATAGATGAACACAAAAATGCTGGCATCCTGTTCTTCATGCGGATGCAAAAAGGAGATAACCGTACATGGAGGGATCAACGTCGGAGAGAAGCCCGAACTGAAAGCCCTTGTAAAGGACGGAACCCTCTTCGTTTGGGACTGTCCTTCGTGCGGATCGGCCAATCTCGCCACATATCAGACAATCTATCACGACCCCTCGGAGAGGGTCATGATCTGGCTGCTTCCCAAGGGTTTGCTGCCGGAAGACAAAGTTGCCGAACTCGGCCGCCAGATAGAAGCTTCTTCCGATTTCCCGGGAGGATATGTTTTCAGAAGGGTAAGTGACGTTGGTTCCCTGGTAGAAAAAGTAAATATCTTCGACGCCGGCCTGGATGACACCGTCCTGGAGATGTGCAAGTACGTCACCAGGATGGAAATGGCAGGAAAGGCGGGAGAGAAAGACCTGGGTTCAGCCCAGCTAAAGTTTTACAGGACAGACGGACCGGACAACGACATAGAATTCTCCTATCCGCTAAACGGCCAGATGCATGGAGTACGGATAGGCTTCAATGTATATGGAGATTGCGCCGGAATTCTCCGACGCAATCCTTCGATTAAACCTTCAGGGGGCTTCCCCGTTGTTGATCAGGCTTGGATAGCTCGATTCTTCGGATGACATTTATTCGACCTTTCTGGCACCGTCGCTGATCACAACGTCGTAGATCTTTACATCGTGACCGAACTTGGCGGGGAACTGCTCCTTGACCGCGGCAATGAAGCCGTCATAGAGCTCTTCCTTGACCAGGTTGATAGTGCAGCCGCCGAAACCTCCTCCCATGACACGGGATCCGGTAACGTCACATTTGCGGGCCAGCTTATTGAGGAAATCCAGTTCGGGACAGCTCACTTCGTAGAGCTTGCTCATTCCGAAATGGGTCTGGTACATCATCTCTCCCACGGTTTCATAGTCACCTCTTTCAAGAGCGTCGCAGACATCGAGGACCCTCTGGACCTCACCGATGACATATTCTGCCCTGAGGAAGTCCTCTTCCGGAATCTCTTCGCGGACCTCTTCGAGCCAAACCCTCTTGGCATCGCTCAGGAAGTCGACCTCAGGATGATTCTTCTTGATGGCCGCAGCCGCATTCTCGCATGATTCACGCCTCTTGTTGTAGGCAGAAGAAGCAAGTTCGTGCTTTACGCAGGAATCGATGAGGACCACCTTGTAGCCCTGGGGATCGAACGGAAAATACTTGTACTCAAGGGTCTTGCAGTTCAGGCGGATCAAGCAGCCCTTCTTTCCGAAAATGGAAGCGAACTGGTCCATGATGCCGCACTTGACGCCGCAATAGTTGTGCTCCGTGCTCTGGCCGATCTTGGCAAGCTCGAACTTGTCTATCTTGTTGTCAAAGAGCTCGTTGATGGCAAAGGCAAAGGTGCTTTCAAGAGCGGCGGAAGAAGATAGTCCCGCACCGAGGGGAACGTCTCCGGCAAACACGCAGTCGAAACCTTCGACCTTGCCTCCTCGTTTGATGGTTTCACGGCAGACCCCGAAGATGTAACGGGCCCACTGCTGCTGGGGCTTGTCCTCCTCTGTCAGACCGAACTCTACGTACTCGTCATAATCCAGCGAAAAAGCCTTAACCTTGGAAGATCCATTGACCTTGATCTCGGTCATGATACCACAATTAATGGCTCCCGGGAACACGTAGCCACCATTGTAGTCGGTGTGCTCGCCGATGAGATTGACTCTTCCTGCCGAAGCAAAAACTTCTCCTTCAACCCCGAAGAGGGTCTTGAATTTTTCCCTGATTCTGGTCTTCATTTCCATGATTTGAGTGTTATTTGATATTATGTAATTCGTGCCGTTCTTACAAAAATAGTAAATATTATTGAATCATGAGCGCTATCGGACAATGATCGCTTACCCCTCCGGAGTATGTTGGGCCAGAGAACGTACGGAACGGTTTTTCTCCAGAATGAGCATTGTCTCGCACCATAAGGAAGGGTATTTTTTCGGCTTTCATTCCCGCCCCCGTATTCCTTTCCGCCAAAGAGCGAGAAATGAAAAACATGTCTATCATCTCCCACTTTCCTGAATATTTAATGGTCCCCTGCCCCTTGGAAGCCAGCGGAATGGCAAGGTTGACCATGATCTCTGAATATTCCTCTGCGGACTCCGGAGTGTCGTTGAAATCCCCCATAGACACCACGTCGCACCAGCCTTCAGAAAACAATGAATCCGTTATTTCCCTAAGCCTTTCCATGGCCACCCTCCTTCGGGAAGAAGAACCTCCTCCGTACTTTGACGGATGATGGTTCACCAGAAAAGCCACACTGTCCCCGCCTGCGCGAACGAATTCTGCCAAGAGGATGTCTCTTGTCTTCATGGGCGGCCCAGACACGTTTTCAATCTTTATAGGACCTGCCCTCAACGGTTTCAATGTAGCCTTGCGGTAAAGAAGGGCGACGTCTATTCCTCTAGGATCCGGAGAATCAAAATGTATTATCCCATATCCAGCCTTTGAGAGTGGAGTGTCATGAACAAGCCTTTCCAAGACGAAACGGTTTTCAACTTCAGCAAATCCTATTGCATCCGGCAGCTTGCCTTCCTCATCTGCTATCCATAGGACAGCTTTTGCAATCGCCCTGCTCTTTACCATGAATTTCCGTTTTGACCAATGCTGCCTCACGAACATGGTGTCCTGTTTCCAGTCAAAATAGTTTTCAAGATTCCAGAACATTACCAACAAGGAGTCTCTGCCCGCCGCGTTTATGGGAAAGACCGCAGCGGCGAGGAAAAGACTCCAACAAAAACTAAACTTGAACCAGATCACAGTCAAAGATGGTCAAAGGAAACGTAAAAAAGGATAAGAAAGGGAAAAACATTTTCTTTAGATTCGTATCTTTGTCTGACATCGTTTTTAATTGATTTTAGAAAGCAGCAAGATATGTCCCTGAAGTGTGGAATAGTAGGACTTCCCAATGTGGGAAAATCAACCTTGTTCAACTGTGTCAGCTCTGGAAAGGCCCAAAGTGCCAACTTCCCTTTCTGTACCATCGAGCCTAATCTTGGCTCCACAAATGTGCCCGACAAGAGGCTGGAGGTACTCGCAGATATGTGCAAACCCAAGAGTGTCGTCCCGGCAACGGTGGACATTGTGGACATAGCGGGTTTGGTTAGAGGTGCCAGCAAGGGAGAAGGTCTCGGTAACCAGTTTCTGGCCAACATACGGGAAACAGATGCGATCCTCCATGTTTTGCGCTGTTTTGACGACGGAAACGTCGTCCATGTGGATGGAAGCGTGGATCCTGTCAGGGACAAGGAAGTGGTTGACATGGAACTCCAGATAAAAGACCTGGAGACCGTTGAGGCCAGACTGGCCAAATCCACGAAACAAGCCACTACAGGAGGTGACAAGAACGCCAAAAAGCTTGTGGACCTTCTCCTGCGTTACAAGGCAGCTCTCGAACAGGGAAAATCCTGCAGGACGGTGGAACTTGCCAACGAAGAAGAAGCGGCCATGTCGCACGACCTCTTCCTTCTGACCAACAAGCCGGTAATGTACGTCTGCAACGTGGATGACGCCTCTGCAGCTACGGGCAACAAATATGTCGATGCTGTAAAGGAGGCCGTCCGGGATGAAAATGCGGAAATCCTGGTTATTTCCGCAAAGACAGAATCGGAAATTGCGGAAATGGACAGCTATGAAGACAGGCAGATGTTCCTTGAGGAAATGGGGTTGAATGAGTCTGGGGTCGTAAGGCTCATCCAGGGGGCATATCATCTTCTCGGCCTTCAGACTTTCTTCACCGCCGGCGCAGACGAATGCCGTGCTTGGACAATTCACAAAGGGGATAAGGCCCCGAAGGCCGCCGGTGTTATCCACACCGACTTTGAAAGAGGCTTCATAAGGGCAGAAGTGATCAAGTATGACGACTATGTCGCCCTCGGAAGTGAAAGTGCGGCCCGGGCTGCCGGCAAACTTGCCACGGAAGGCAAGGAATACGTAGTGCAAGATGGAGACATCATGCATTTCCTGTTTAACGTCTGATAATTTGGTTAGATATGAAAAGACAATCTTTGGCTATCCTATTTGCAGCCATAATTTTGGCCGTTGGCTGCGCAACGACAGTGAGCCTGCCCGACCGTCTTGACTCTTTCGTAGAGAAAACCGAGAAGGAGTACAAGAACTACTCAAAAGAGGACTGGGAGAGAGCCCAGGCTGAATATGATGCCCTTGTCGCCGAGATGAAGGAGAACTATGATTCCTACACCACGGCTGAAAAGGTTCGTACCATGAAGGCAATGGGGCGTTATGGATCAATGGTTCTCAGCAGCGAGATAGGTTCGGCTACCGATGCCCTTGGAGATGTTCTGGAGCAGATCCCCGAGACTATCAACGGTATCATCGACGAGATTGACACCGCGTCCATCAGGGAAACCGTAGAAGGAATAAAGTCAAGCATTGACACTGCCAAAATCCGCAAGTCTGTCGAAGGGCTGATAAACAGCATTGACACTGCGAAACTCAAGAAACAGATCGAAGGAATCGCCGAAAGCATCGACACCGCAAAGCTTCGCCAAAAAATGGAGGCGGTCATAAAAATCCTGACCGGAGAAGAATAAGGGCGATTACATATAAAATTAACGGCTGGCACTTTCGTGTCAGCCGTTTTTTCTCCTTGGAAGAATGGCCTAGAAGAAACGAGCCCTGTTATCCTTGACGTCTGCCTCCTGCATCATGACAGGAAGGATCATCTGGGAATTGTAGCTGTTCATCTGGGCTGCGGCGTTCTTGGCATCATCCTCGGTGAAGAAGGACTCCATATCGCGGGAATTCACCTTGAACACATAAGTACCGATTGTTCCGGCAACGGGGCCGCAAATCTGACCTTCGGGGGCCACTGAAGCGGCACCGATGAACATCGGATCCAGTCCCTGTCCTGCGAGCGAAGCGAACCTCACATCAACACCAGAACTTACGACGCTGTGAAGAGTGTCGGCAATAGTCTGGAGATCGTTCAGTCCCTTGATTCTCTCGGCAACCCTCTCGGCGGCCTTGACGCTCAACTGCTCGTTGTAAAGCTGCTGATTGATCATGTCCTTGACCTCGTCGAGTGTAGCAACTCCTTCCTTGTGGATTCCCTTGACGGTGGTCACGAAGAAGAAATTGTTGTTGACGGTAATGATAGGGGAAACCTTTCCAACCTTGTTGTCAAAGATCCACCTGGTTACTTCCTTGGCCTGATCTATCGCTCCATAGCTTGAAGTGCTCTCAAGCACTCCGTTCATGGGGTGTGAATAGACACCGCAAGAATCAACGGCGGCAAGATAGTTCTGGTAACTCCCGGCAGCAATGTTTGCGAACTTGCTGGCCTGGGCATAATAGTTATTGAAGGTCTCGCCACTGGCAAGAGCGGTCTTCTCAAGGACTGCGACCTGCTTCTTTGTAACAGGCGCTGTCCTCCTGGTAACCTCAACAACATGGGTTCCGTACTGGGTCTTTACAGAATAAGGCCTTCCGACCTGGGCGGTCATGACTGACTCCAAACCGGGAATCATATAGTTCTGTGTCATCCAGCCGATGTTTCCAAGCTCTCCGTCAGCGGAAGACTGGGTGTCATCAGAGAAGGATGCTGCAAGGTTGGAGAAGTTCTCTCCCTTGGCAAGCACTCCGATAAGGCTGTCGGCCTTGGTTGCAGCGTCAACTCCGCGGAGAAGGATGTGTCTTACATAGACAGAATCGGGAACCTGTGCGGTATCCATGATCCTGGCTGCGTAGAAGACGTTGTTGTTCTCATCATTGATGACGGGAGATGTTCCGGTGGCATTGCCGAAGACGAAGGTATTGATGTCGGAGTTGATCACGTTGAGTTCTCCGTCCTTGTACCAGCGCTCGTCAAGGGTCCTTTCGGAATTCTTGGCAAGGAAGGCCTTCATGCCGTCGGTAGTGCTGAATTCTTCGTAGAGATTGTCCATAGCCTCGCTGGTAGCGGCGATATCGGCGCTAGAAGGCTTGACCTCATAGACAACATATTCAATATCGCGGGATGCGCTCTGCTTGAACATGTCCTTGTGGGCGTCATAGTACTTCTTGATGTCAGCGGAAGCAACCTTGATGGTGGTATCCGGGGCAAAACCGAGGGGAACCATCACGAAATCGACGTTGGTTGTGTTGTTATTCTCGGCAATCGCCCTCTTGAGCATCAAGGGGTTCTGGATGTTGCTCTGATTGAAGAGGGAACCATACTTTGCATAGTACTGCTGTGTTCCGACAGAATTCTGGATGTAATTCCAATAGGTCTGAAGCTTACCGGTTGCATCCTGGGGAATGCTGTTTATGAAATTCTGAAGGGCTGTCTTGGAGAAGTTGCCGTTCTCGTCCACAAATGCAGGATTCTGGGCAATTATCGGAGAAATCATGTCTCCTGCCATAAGTTCCTTCATTTCGTCTTCCCCAACCCTGATACCGGCCTCGTTGGCCTTCTTGGTGAACAAGTACTTGTCCACAAGGCTCTGCCATGCGGCATTGCGGATCTGCTCCTGCTGCTGCTCGTTCTGGGCAGAAGAACCGGACAACAGTTCATTGACGGTTGTGAAATTGTCGATGTCCTGCTGGAAATCCATGTAGGAAACTGCTTTTCCGTTGATCTCACCGACATTGTTCTTGGAAGACATCATCTGGATTGCAGACTCGAGAGTACCGGGATCCACGATGAAAGACAGAAGGGCCAGAGCGATGATGATAGACACCGCCAGACCAGCCTTTTCGCGAGTTTTTTGAAGAATCGCCATTGTGTATTGTTTTATTCTATAATTTCCAAAAATTGATATTGGGGTGCGAAGATAGTGATTTTTATTTAATTAATCATCTTTTTTTAAGCAATGGCCCAATAAAGTTGACCGAATCGATCACTACACGGGTCGAGTCCTGAAGGACATAGACATAGCTGTTGAAGGGCCTGAAAAGGATAGCATTCCTTGCCATCTCGTCTGATCGCATCCCATATCCCTGCATGAAATCGTCGTTTGTGAACATGCGTACATAGCAATCCGTGTAGATCTCTTT
Source organism: Bacteroidales bacterium (assembly GCA_017962025.1). Lineage (GTDB taxonomy): Bacteria > Bacteroidota > Bacteroidia > Bacteroidales > UBA932 > Cryptobacteroides. The sequence continues at coordinate 22,591 of JAGCWD010000123.1, read as the reverse complement.
CTGGGTCTGGTCCCAATAAAGGGTGTCGGTCTCCAGGGTCTGCTGCTTCATTATGTTCTGGACAACGACGTTTCCGAAAGCCGACCAGTACTCGTCATCCCTTTTCTTGCTCTTGAAATGCTTTGCATTATTGGAATGAAGTACAGTCTCAAGAAGATCGTCTTCCGAATATGCAAACACGTGAAGTCCCTTCGGAAACAACTCGTAGGAACAGGTGTCGTTATCATAACGCTCCATCACATCCGCTTCCACTCGCATCTTGAGTCCACCGTTTTTCGTCTGGACCATGAACAGGCTGTCAACAGTTTGGACTGGTGTCTCGGAAACATCCAGTTGTGCCGCTTCCGAAAGTTTGCCACCACAGGAATAGACGACGAAAGCAACCGCTGATGCGGTTGCAATCATCGTTAGAATATGTGAAAGGAGCTTCAAGAGTCTTACTTCTGAGTCCTTACGGTTGTTGTTGCATGCATGCCTCCGCAGTTGACGGTATAAGACTGGCCGTCCACGATGTCATACATGAAAGCTTCTGCCTTCTGCGGATAATAGACGCTATAGGAACCGATAAGCCTGTTGCAGTCTGCGGTCAGGGACTCGTCTGCTGCCTTTGCCTTCTGGAGGTAGTCAACTGCCACCCAGTAATTGGCCCTTCTCTCTACCTCGTTTCCACCGCAGCGTACGGATCCCCAGAGGGTACCGATGATGTAGTAGGCCTTACCCTGGTTGGCGGGATCGAGTTCGGCGGCCTTCCTGGCGGCTTCGAACGACTTGGCGTTCATTCCGCTCTTGAGAGCGAAGGTTGCAAGTTCAAGTTGATAGTTGGCCTTGGTTGCGGCATCCAGGTCGCTGAAACCGAGAGCTTCCTCGAGATACCTGACAGCGGTTGAGTTGTCATCCTGTGCTGCGTGCAGCTTATAGAGATAGTAAGCTGAAGCGGCTGATGGCTCGTTGGCGTGCATCTTGGTGACTGCCTTGAGGAAGAGGTCGTTATTCTGGCAGCCTTCGGTGTTTCCCATCATCTTTACGATGTTGGTGACAAGGTCGATATTGTTAGGATCGGCCTCATAGCGAGGGGTAAACAAGGTGATAAGATTGTCGCAACTTGCAACCTGGCTGGTGATGAACAGACCCTCGATATCAGCCTTGGTCTTTACAACCTCTTCAGTCTGCTCTGCCTTTCCAATAAGGGCGATAGCATTCTGATAGGTGTTGATAACTTCCTCTGCTCCGAGCTTGTCAGCCTTGAAAAGGTCGATTGCAGAGTTGAGCTTGAGAAGCAGGAGGCTGGGCTTGGTGTTCTCCTGGTTGGCGGCGATTATCTCGTCCAGGCGGTCATAGACAACCTTCGGATCCTTGAAGAACTGGGTGATGTACTGTCCCTTGGTGTTAAGGGCGGCAACAGCATACCTGGGATAGTACTGTGCCCTGACATCGTTCAACATGAGCAGCGAGTCGATCATCTCTGAACGACGGGTTGCATCCTGGGTCTTGTTTATATCCCTGGCAAGGAGGGTCATACCATTGAGAAGCATGTTCTGGCTTGCAGTAGGAGGGCAGAGTTTGACGGCTTTTCTCCAGCTGGGTAAAGCGTCGTCGTAATTCTTCTGCTTGTAGTACTCCTGATAGTAAGACAGATACTTGATGCATTCGGCGCTGTCTGCACCATACTTCCCTTGTGCGGAAACCTTTGTTCCGACAAGTGCCATTGCGAAAGTCAGCAGTACTAAAGTAATTTTTTTCATGGTCGTGTGGTATTTGTTTTTTTACTTTTTGGTTTCTATGTTAGTCGTACCTGGTCTTAATGAACCAAATATCGTGTATGTTCAGTCCGAGATTGAAGTTTATGTATCTTTCTCTTACCAAGTTACCTGCTTTTGAACCCCTCTGCCCAAAATCCATGCCAATTGTCAAACCATTGTTCAGGCGGAATACCGGAAGGGTCGCTCCGAAGGTCAATCCGACCGCATTCAGGTCCATTCCGTCTATCTTGCAGTAGGCCTGGTCCCAATAGGCTCCAGCCCTGTAAGTGATCCTCCGGCGGTAGTATCTGATGTCGTTGCGGTTGGGAACGTAGGAAAAGCCTACCCTGACAGATTGTGAAGCAGATGCGCTGAACACGGCGTTTCCTACATTGGCAAATCCGATGACCTTATCCATCCCGGAGTTGGACCAGTCGGAACGGATGTAGTTAACTTCTGCCGACCATTTATCCCCTCCCTTCACGGCCAAGCCTACACCAAATTCGCTTGCCAGCTTTATCTTTCCATTACCCAGGGTGTCTGAATATGTCCTGGGCGAAGGAGTGGAGTCATTGATGGAAGATATCGTCTGGATCTCAAACCTGTCCACCGTTCCGCCCACATTGGTGCCAAGCTTATAGGTAGCTCCTACGACGGCCGAGACATCCTTTGCTATCGGGAATGCGTACTGGACTCCGAACTTTCCGGTCAGGGCCTTAAGGGTCAGAGTGTAACCGCTGGAAATGCTCCTGTGGGAAGAGGATGCCATTTCGAAGGAATTGTCCTTGTGAAGGCTTCCGAAAACATAGTCAACCTCGCCCCCGACAGAGAACCCTTTGAAAAGGTTATACCCTATTCCGGAAAACAGATTATATAGTCCACCATATCCCTGCACGGTGTTGAGGATGGATCCGGTGTGGGCAATTATGTTCTGGTCCGTCTCCCAGGCTGAAATCTTGTAACCTATGTCGCTGTAGGGAGCCACCCCGACATACATGGCCATAGGCTTGAATATCGGGAAGGACATTATAATACTATTGATATTAAATGTGTTGTTGGAACTGTGAAGGTCTTTCTGGGCATAGTACCTGTTACCCTGGGTGATGCTGAAATCCAACATGAAAGACTGAATGTCCCTTTCGGTCACCGCGGCGGGATTCAGGATGTTGAGGTTTCTCCTGTCCCTGGTGGCAATTCCAACGCCTCCCATGCTTCTGTTGTAAGCAGTTCCAAACCTTGACAAATCTCCGATCCCATACATTGAGTAGGGTGAAAAGGAATTATAGGCATCATTCTGCGCACTCAAAGTGAGCGAGCAGAATATGGTCGCAATGATCAGGAGTATCTTGTCAAACTTTCCTTTCAGCATAGTCTTCGGCTATTAATGCCAACCCCATCAACACAAGATTGCAGACTACAAAGATGGAGTTTTTCATTCTTTTTGCAAAATATAACGCGTCTCCGCCGGTAAAAACAGCAACTTTTTCCGGAAATAGAGACAAGTAACCCTGTATTTCAAACATTATGCCGCCAACGACGCCCGATTCTATGGAAGAAATCAATGAATCTCCTGTCTGGGTGACGTTAGAAGGGGTATTGACAATCGGCAAAGTACGGGAATATCTGTTCAGAGACTTGAACCTGGTGCGGCATCCCGGAGAGATGTTTCCGCCAAGATACTTTCCTTCACCGTCCAGAAAATCTATGGTGAGAGTTGTCCCAAAATCGAATATGATGCTTCCCTTGCCTGTAAAAAGGTGCCTTGATGCAATGACTGATGCCGCCCTGTCTGAAGATAAATAAGAAGGGAGACCATATTCTTCCATTATCTCGGTATGATCCCTGTCAAGAATCAACAAATTCCCGCAGTCTGCAGCCAACCTTTCTTCGGTGCGCCTGTCTATCTTTATTGTAGAGGAAATAACCATGATAGCCGGTTTCTCCTTAACAATAAGAGACTCGACGAATTCCAGCATTTTTTCTCCCTGGTAACGGAAGGTCTTACCCAACGTCAGGCCGTCTGTCCAGGCGGCTTTGAGTGCGGTGTTTCCTATTTCTACCAAAAGATTCGACATTGCTGCTTTCGTTAAGGGATAACCTTCAAATTTAGTGATTTTATTGCAATTTCTGAAGCGTGTAGAGGGCCTCTGGAAGCGAATTTATCCCCCTGGAAACTATCTTTAATTTCCCTTCTGTCTGCTTGAGGTTGAACAGACCCTGATTCTTGTTTATTTGTGAAAGGATGTCTGAGAATATCCTGGTTTTATAATAGGCAGACATAGGATTGGATATAAAGAACATTATCATCATCCCATTCTTGATGATTATCTTCTCGAATCCAAGTTTTCCGCCGAGATTCCTTATTTTTACCACATTGAAGAGGTTGTCAACTTCAAGGGGCAGTTCTCCGAAACGGTCGGACAGGCGTTCCCTAGCCCTGTCTATCTCCTTGTCGCTTGAGAGACTGTCAAGTTGCTTGTAAATCCTTATTTTCTCGGCGGTGATGTCCATGTAGGAATCTGGAATAACTGCAATCTGGTCTGTTTCCACGGTACAATCCTTAATAAAGGATTCTTCTTTCCTGCCTGTGGTAATGCCGGTTTCAAACCCAAGTTCTTCCATAGCTTCGGCCAGAATCTTCTGATAGGTCTCATATCCCATATCCATTATGAAACCGCTCTGTTCAGCACCAAGGAGATTACCAGCCCCACGGATATCAAGGTCCTGCATGGCTATGTTGAATCCGCTGCCAAGATCTGAAAACTCTTCAATTGCCTTGAGCCTCCTCCTGGCATCTTCGGTGATTGTCACCAATGGAGGAACTATCAAATAACAGAAAGCCTTCCTGTTGGATCGTCCGACCCTGCCCCGGAGCTGGTGAAGGTCGCTCAAGCCTATGTTCTGGGCTTGATTGATTATTATGGTATTGGCATTGGGGATGTCAAGGCCGTTTTCAATGATTGTGGTACACAGGAGCATGTCATAGTCACCGCGGATAAAATCAAGCATCCTGTTCTCCAATTCCTTCGGTTCCATCTGGCCGTGTGCCACACAAATCCGCATGTCAGGAACCAGGCGGTGGACAATCTCATAGATGGAGTGCAGCTCTTCAACCTTGTTGTGAAGGAAGAACAGTTGCCCACCCCTGTTCAGCTCATAATTGATAATGCTCTTTATTTCCTCTTCGTTGAAAAGGATTATTTCTGTTTGAATAGGAATCCTGTTTGGCGGAGGGGTGTTGATAATTGAAAGGTCTCTCGCTCCCAGAAGCGAGAACTGGAGGGTTCTGGGAATAGGAGTCGCTGTCAGTGTCAGGGTGTCAACAGAAGATTTAATCTGTCTGAGTTTTTCTTTTGCTGACACTCCGAATTTCTGTTCCTCGTCTATTATCAGAAGACCCAAATCCTTGAATTCAAATTCTTTACCGAGGAGTTTATGGGTTCCTATGACTATATCGAGACTTCCGGACTTAAGCCTGGACTTAATACTATTAATCTCTTTTGTAGTCCTGAGTCTGCTGACATATTCTATTGAGCATGGAAAATCTTTCAGACGGGAAGAAAAGGTGGTAAAATGCTGAAGAGCGAGGATTGTGGTAGGAACAAGCACGGCAACCTGCTTTCCGTCTGAAACAGCTTTGAAAGCAGCACGTATGGCTATCTCTGTTTTTCCAAAACCCACATCTCCGCAGATAAGCCTGTCCATCGGGCTCGGATCCTCCATATCCATCTTAACTGCCTTTGTTGCGCTTTCCTGGTCTGGAGTGTCCTCATACATAAATGAAGACTCAAGCTCTTCCTGAAGGTAACTGTCTGCTGAAAAGGCGAATCCCTTGGAAGCCTTTCTTTTAGCATAGAGTTGGATAAGATCCTTGGCGATGTCCTTTATCCTGGATTTCGCGCTGGCTTTAAGGGTCTGCCATGACTTGGATCCAAGTTTGTTTATCCTTGGAACTTCGCCTTCCTTGGAACGGAAACGGGATATCTTGTTCAATGCATGGACGGAAACGAACACAACATCTCCATCCTTGTACATGATCTTTACTACCTCCCTCATCCTTCCCTTGTCATCCTTCATCCTGACGAGGCCACCGAATATTCCTACACCATGATCTATATGGACAACATAGTCACCAATATTGAAAGCAGTCAGGTCATTAAGGGTAAGTTGTTCGCTCTTTTCCACAGTCCTCCGGATGCTCACCCTGTGGAAACGGTCGAAGATTTCATGGTCGGAATAACAGCATATCTTGTCTTCGTGATCGATGAAACCCGAATGGATATTCTTTCCGGAAACGAATTCCGGGACTAATCCTTTATTTTCAATAAGGATGGACCTCAATCTTTCTATCTGGGACTTTTTCTCACTGAATATGAAAACCTTATATCCTTTTTCCATATTCTTCCTTATGTCAGCAGAAAGAAGTTCAAAATTTTTATTGAAAGAAGGTTGTGGGGATATACTGAACTTTATTACTTCATCATTATCCACTTCCAGCGGAACGTCGAGGAACACCTTCTTGAAGGAATCCAATTCCCTGAAGAAATCTTCCTTCCTGTACATGTCTGAAGAATCTGCCCAAACAACAGTGTCCTCAGGAAACAGGCTGGAAACATTTATTCCTGATCCTTCATCGCCGGAAACTAGGTCCGGAAAGATTTCCACTTCTTCCTTTTCTTCTACAGATAGTTGGGTGTTGCAATCAAAGACATGGATTTTTTCTACTTCGTTACCGAAAAAAGAAAACCTGTAAGGATGATTGTAAGAATATGAAAAAACGTCAATTATGGATCCCCTTATACTATACTGCCCGGGAGCCGATACAAAATCAACTTTCTCAAATCCCATATCCGCGAGTATTTCCTTTATCCGGTCATGGGTTATTTCCTGATCCTTTGAAATCTTCAATACCGATGTACTTATCTTGGAAACAGACGGTATCTTTTCCTTCAACGCATCAGGATAAGTTATGATGAACAACCTTTTCGAGTTATCATGATTATCCATCAGTTTTCCGATGGCTGATGTTCTCTGGACACCTACAGAAGACTTGTAATTGCTTCTTTCAATGGATTTTCCACTATCAGGAAGATAAAAAACTATATCTCCTTCAACAAGACCATAAATGTCTGATGAACAGTACTCTGCACTTTCCCTGTCCGGCAGAAGGACTACATGTGTTCCAGTTTTGGCTATTTCAGAAAGCACAAACCATCTCGCGGAAAGGAAGAGTCCCTTACAATAGACTTCCTTCCTTACCGCAAGTTCCAGCTCGAGTTTTGATCCCGACTTCGAACTTATCAACATAATACCTCGGATGGTGTTAAAAAGCTGTTGATAATACTGTTTATTTCCTGGTTGAAAATGTTACTCTTCCAATTCAAAAAAGATTTCAACTTTCAACAAAGAATCTTCCGATAGTTCAAATAAAGGTTATTAATAATATAAATTATTGATTTTTAATAATTTATAATAGTTATTAACTTATCAACAACTTATACAAAACCATCATTCAAATAAAAATAAATCAATATATTTGTATTGATTAATAAGACCCCTGATGACAGAATTCGATCCGCACAATACAAACGTCGACAAAGATAAGGATTTGGACGGAATAATCCGCCCCCAGGAACTTGAAGACTTCACCGGCCAAAAAGAAATAGTATCCAATCTCAATATCTACATCAAGGCTGCCAAGATGAGGGGCGAAGCTCTGGACCATGTCCTTTTCCACGGCCCACCCGGCTTGGGAAAAACAACCCTTGCCCATATCATAGCCAATGAGATGGGTGTGAATATGAAGATAACCTCAGGTCCTGTGCTAGACAAACCCGGGGACCTGGCTGGACTCCTTACTTCCCTTGAGAAAGGGGATGTCCTGTTCATAGACGAAATCCACAGGCTTTCTCCGGAAGTGGAGGAATACCTCTATTCCGCAATGGAGGATTATGTGATAGATATAATGATAGACAAGGGCCCTGGTGCCAGGTCTGTCAGGATATCGCTCAATCCTTTCACTTTGGTCGGGGCAACTACCAGAAGCGGTCTCCTAACGGCACCACTTCGCGAACGTTTTGGAATAAATTGCGCTCTTGAATATTATGATACTTCCGATCTTATAAGGATAGTTAGAAGGAGTGCCAGGATCCTGAAAGTTACGATTGACGATGAAGCGTCAAAGGAAGTCGCTTTAAGGAGCAGGGGAACCCCCAGGATTGCCAATGCTCTTCTTAAAAGGGTTCGAGATTTCGCCCAGGTTATGGGAGATGGACATATTGACCTTGATATTGCAAGATATGCTCTTAATAAGTTGAAGATAGACACTAGAGGACTGGATTCCATAGATAATAAGATTCTAAGAACCATCATATCCACATTCAAAGGTGGTCCTGTTGGAGCCAATACTATAGCGACAGCTATAAGTGAAGACCAGGGAACCTTTGAAGAAGTTTATGAACCTTTCCTCATAAAGGAAGGATTCATTGTAAGAACCCAGCGAGGAAGAATAGCTACCGAACTGGCTTACAAACATTTAGGAATGGAAGCTGAACTCGAGGCAAACAAGACAGAAAATGGCACGTTATTCTAGGTTTTATTTGATTGTTTACTTAATCCTCATTTGCTCTGTTAAGGCGTTCTGTTGTACTTCTGTCATCATTTCAGGAAATGCCCGTGCAGATGGCAGACCTGTTATGCTCAAACACAGAGAAACCAGCGAACTCAACAACAGGATGCAATGGTTCAGTGGTCCAACCTATAATTTCATAGGTCTTGTAAATTCATCTTCAAAAGGAGGGGAAGTCTGGGCCGGACACAATTCTGCAGGATTTTGTATAATGAACACGGCTACATATGACCTCAAGGATGATGATGTACCTGAATCTTTGATGGATAAGGAAGGAGTCTTGATGTTCAAGGCTTTGGGAATATGTTCAGACGTAAGGGATTTTGAGAGGTTGCTCGATTCCCTGCCGAAACCATGGGGGGTGGAAGCCAATTTCGGAATCATAGATGCCAAGGGAGGAGCTGCCTATTTCGAGGTTAACAACCATTCTTACAAGAAATATGAAGTAGCCGAAGAACCCGGAGGATACATGGTTGTCACCAATTTCACACGCAGTGGTCGTCCTGCCGACAGAAAGGGTGAGGACAGGTTGAAGAGAGCTTATGAGATTTTGGGAGGATTGGATGTTTCTACTATCGGACATAAGGAAATATTCAATTATATATCCCGTTCTGGAAAGCCTATAATGAGGGACATCACTTCTTCTTCAATTGTATTCGAAGGAGTTGTTCCCGGAGAGGATCCCATGCTGACTGTGGCCTGGACAATCCTTGGATGCCCTACTACTAGTGTTTATATTCCCATAAAGGTATTTTCGAGCGATCATATTCCGTCCTTCATGAAAGAATACAAGGATGGGGATAATGCCCAGATATGTAACCAATCCCTTGTCATTAAAGGAATATATGGATTTGAAAATGGTTGTGTTCCGGAATGTAATGAAGTTGAAAAGATTTCAGACTCTAAATTTTCCAGGACTATTTCTCCTTCAGCCTATGACCGCTTTGTTAGGAAAGTCTATAGAAAATACCGGCTTATGTATCTCCGTAAACTTCCAAAAGTGGTTCATTGAATTGCGGAATACAATAAAAATCATTAAAATTGCAGACTAATTCATAATAACCGGAATAAATCAACTAACATATTCTAAAATGGCCGATAAATTAATCTCAAAGATTCCTGACGGACCTTTGGCAGAAAAATGGACCAAACGTAAGTCGGAACTCCGTCTTGTCAATCCCAACAACAGGAGAAAGCTCGAGGTTATAGTTGTAGGAACGGGCCTTGGTGGTGCGTCCGCAGCAGCTTCACTCGGAGAACTTGGTTATAATGTCAAGATTTTCTGCATCAGCGATTCTCCCCGCCGTGCTCATTCAATTGCCGCCCAGGGAGGCATAAATGCTGCAAAGAATTATCAGAATGACAACGATGCTGTATATCGTCTCTTCTATGATACAATCAAGGGAGGTGATTACCGCAGCCGTGAAGCCAACGTCTATCGTCTTGCAGAAGTGAGTGCAGCTATCATCGACCAGTGTGTTGCCCAGGGAGTACCTTTCGCCCGTGAATACGGCGGCTATCTTGCCAACCGTTCCTTCGGAGGTGTCCAGGTGAGCCGTACATTCTATGCCCGCGGTCAAACCGGACAGCAACTTCTTCTCGGAGCCTACGCTGCCCTTAACCGCCAGATTGCAGCTGGAACCGTTACAAGTTATCCTCGTCATGAAATGCTCGACCTTGTTGTTATAAATGGTCAGGCAAAGGGTATTATTGCACGCAACCTTGTGACCGGAAAACTCGAAAGGTTCGGAGCCCATGCAGTAGTAATTGCTACTGGAGGTTATGGAAATACTTATTTCCTTTCCACCAACGCTATGAATAGCAATGGTTCCGCTGCATGGCAGTGCTATAAGAAGGGAGCATATTTCGCCAATCCTTGCTTTGCACAGATCCATCCTACCTGTATTCCTGTCCATGGAGACCAGCAGTGCAAACTTACCCTTATGTCCGAGTCGCTCCGTAATGACGGTCGTATCTGGGTACCAAAGAGGATGGAAGATGTGATGAGGCTTCGTAAAAAGGAAATAAAGCCTTCACAGATTCCTGAAGAGGACCGTGACTACTATCTCGAGCGCCGTTATCCTGCTTTCGGTAACCTTGTTCCCCGTGACGTAGCTTCACGTGCTGCAAAGGAAAGGTGCGATGCAGGTTTCGGTGTCAACGAGACAGGTCTGGCAGTTTTCCTTGATTTTGCCGATGCCATCAAGAGACTTGGTCACCAGAGGGTCCAGGAGCGCTATGGAAACCTTTTTGATATGTACTACAAGATCAATAACGTCAGCCCTTGGGAAGAACCGATGATGATCTATCCGGCTATCCATTACACAATGGGTGGTATCTGGGTTGACTATGATCTTCAGACCACTATTCCGGGTCTTTACGCTATTGGTGAAGCCAACTTCTCCGATCACGGTGGCAACCGCCTTGGTGCTTCCGCTCTCATGCAGGGTCTGGCCGACGGTTACTTTGTACTTCCTGTCACTATCGCGGACTACCTTTCCAATAAGTTTGCAGAGCCTAAGACAGACACTAACGATCCAGCATTCGACGAGGCAGAGAAGGCTGTCCAGGCCAGGATTGACAAACTCTTCTCGATAAAAGGAAAGCGTACAGTTGATTCTATTCACAAGAAGCTTGGAAACATCATGTGGGACTATGTTGGAATGGCCCGCAACGAAGAAGGACTGAAGAAGGCTATCGGACTGATCAAGGAACTCAAGAAAGAATTCTATGAGGATGTCTGTGTTCCCGGAGAGCAGAACCAGTTCAACCAGGAACTCGAAAAAGCCCTCAGGCTTGAGGACTTCTTCGAAATCGGCGAACTTATGGCCCGTGATGCCCTTAACAGGAATGAATCCTGTGGAGGTCATTTCCGTGAGGAGAGCCAGACAGAGGAAGGTGAAGCCAAGAGGGACGACGCCAACTACATGTATGTCGCTGCCTGGGAGTACAAGGGAGAGGATAAGGAACCCGAACTCCACAAGGAACCCCTCAAGTACGAGTTTATCGAAGTTAAAACCAGAAACTACAAAGAATAACCGGATATGGATTTCAATCTTAAGATATGGCGTCAGAAGAACGCCCGTGAACAGGGTCATTTTGAGACCTATCACATCTCAGGTATTGAAGAGGACGCTTCGTTCCTCGAGATGCTTGACATCCTGAACGAGCAGCTTATCCGTGAAGGCAATGATCCTGTAGCAGTTGAAAGAGGGTGTCAGAGCAGCGGTCCTGTTTCTTTCGACCATGACTGCCGCGAAGGAATCTGCGGAGCATGCTCCCTCTACATCGACGGCCGCGCCCATGGTCCGGATGACCATGTGACCACCTGCCAACTTTTCATGCGTCACTTCAAGAATGGGGCTACAATCACGGTAGAACCTTTCAGGAGTCCTGCATTCCCTATTATCAAAGACCTTGTGGTTGATCGCAGCGCATTTGACAAGATCCTTCAGGCCGGCGGATTCATTTCTGTCCGTACCGGATCAGCCCAGGACGGCAATGCCATACTGATTCCTCACGACAATGCTGAGAAGAGCATGGATGCTGCCGCCTGTGTCGGTTGCGGAGCTTGTGTAGCAACGTGTAAGAACGGTTCTGCAATGTTGTTCGTTGCGGCCCGCGTTTCCTCTCTTGCTCTTCTTCCTCAGGGTCGTCCCGAGGCTGCAAGAAGGGCCAAGAACATGGTTGCCAAGATGGAAGAACTTGGTTTCGGCGGTTGCACCAACACCCGCGCTTGCGAAATGGAGTGCCCGAAGGGTATCTCCATCGAGCATATCGCCCGTCTGAACCGCGAATTCCTCAAGGCAAAATTCCGCGATTAATTAGATTAATCAATATCTCAAAATGTAGATGGTGCCGATTTCGGTACCATCTATTTTTTCTATGTGGCAGACCTAGATTCTAAATAATTAGTATATTTACAGATATGGGAAATGCAGAATTAAGAAAAGCTTTATTGACAGTTGTTTTCATACTGTTTTTCTTACCTCTTTCAGGTGAGAACTTTCCCCCTCGTTTCTATTTCAAGAATATCAGCGTAAGCGAAGGTCTTTCCCATAATACTGTAAATGACATCTTACAGGACCATACTGGTTTCATGTGGTTTGCTACCAAAGACGGGCTTGACAGATATGACGGAAACAAGATAAAGCGATACGGCTATTCCTCCTTGCCAGGCAGCCTCAAAAGCAATTGTGTCAACAAACTATATGAAGACGAAGAGGGGATTATGTGGGTCGGTACAGATACCGGTCTATATTGTTATAACCCGGCAACAGATACCTTCACACAATTTGTTGTCGAGACCGAGGGAGGAGAATCCATAGAGAAATCGGTGACGGAAATAATCAGCGACTCTGTCGGTGTCCTATGGGTTGGTGTGGAACAACAAGGAGTCTTCTATATTTCACCAGACAGGGAATGGATTAAGTTTTTACCTTTTCCGATGGATGTCTGGTCCTTGTATATTGAGGAATCGGGCAAAATCTGGATAGGAACCTACGGAAGAGGAATATATTATTCCACAGACGGTCTGACCACCTGCACACATTATCCTTTCCTTCAGAAATCCGTCGTCCTGTGCATGGAAAAATCCCAGGGTAACAACATGCTGATAGGTTCTCTTACTGATGGAATTTGGAGGATAGACCTTTTTTCAGGAGACTGCGATAAGGTTGAGACCAATGATGAGAACGGAACCACTATCCGGTGCCACGACATCCTTATGACCCCAAGCGGGGAATACTATGCGGCAACGGAAAGCGGACTTTTTTTCTATGACTTACGCACAAAGGAATTGCATCATTTTACAAATTCCCTGACCGATAGGTATTCCCTCAGCGACAACGCGGTTTGCTCTGTGTTCGTGGATAGGGAAGGAGGGTTGTGGGCAGGTACCTATTTCGGAGGAGTGGACTATTTTTCGAAGTCTTCTTCATACTTCGAAAAATACTATCCTGACGGCTCTCCTTCTGGGCTGCAAGGGAAAAGGATACGAGAATTCTGCAAGGATCCGCTTGGCAATATCTGGGTTTCATCAGAAGATGGCGGCCTCGCGGTTTTCAATTCGGATAATGGGACCATTGATTACATAGAGGAAAGCAGGGCTTTCAAAAATGTACATGCTCTTTGTGAAATAGATGGAACCATCTGGGTGGGATCCTTTACGGATGGTTTAAGGATATTTGACGTGAACACCCGCAAGGGTATCCGCTCATATACGGGAGAGAGAAGTACAGTCCTGAAAGACAACGGAGTGTTTTCCATCTGTCATCTTTCTTCTGGGAAGGTTCTTCTGGGCACAAGGTACGGACTTTTGGAATATGAAAAAGAGACTGACAGTTTCCGCGAGATACCCGAACTGGAGCATTATTTTATATTCAACATTAAGGAAGACCATCTTGGGAATGTCTGGATTGCTACCGACGCAAACGGCGTATGGTGCCATGAGTCGGACGGCAGCTGGTCACATTATTCACAGGAAGACCTTAACGGAGGAACCATCCCTTTCGGCCAAGCCCTCGGTATTTCTGAAGACGGAGAAAACAATGTCTGGATTACCACCCAGGGCGGAGGAATCTGCAAGTTTGAGAGGGAATCAAAAACTTTCTTGTCTTATTACGAGCTGTTTTCCCGTCCGTGTACGACCGTTTATGACATAGTGGAGGACCACAAAGGGGCAATTTGGATGACAACCAACAATGGACTCTATCGCATTTCTCCTAATAGGAAAGAAATGCTGGTCATTACGGAAGACAGTGGACTTCCTACCAACCAATTCAGTTCTGGTTCGGCCTTTCTAGATGAAAATGGAATCCTGTATCTGGGAACCATAGAAGGTTTTATAAGGTTCGATACGAATAAGTTCGAGCGTCCTGCCTTTGAACCCAAGTTGGTTGTGACGGATTTCACAACACCGGAGGGCACCATACTGCCCGGTGATAGGATTGTACTTGACAACCGGCAGAATTCTTTCTCAATATCCCTTGCCGCCCTTTGTTACCAGAACAAGCACATGTATCCGATAGAATACATGATGGAAGGTTTGGAGGATCAGTGGATACTCTTGCCCTCGAGCGGAGAAGTTTCATATTCAAGACTCCCTTCAGGCAATTATTCATTCAAGGCGCGCATTGCGGATGCTTATGTTGACAAGGAAGGACTTTCCTTTGAAATCAGGGTTAAACCTCCTTTTTATCTTTCTTGGTGGGCGTTCCTCCTTTACGCCATCCTTGCCGCCCTTGTTTTCAGGCTGCTTCAGAAGTATGCCCACCAGCGCCTTTTGATAGAAAGCGAGAGGGAAACATATAAGTCGAAGATAGACTTCTTTACAAATGTAGCGCACGAGATACGTACTCCCCTTTCGTTGATAGACGGTCCTCTTGAAGGTATTCTTGAAAAGAAAACCCTGGATCCGGAAATCCGCACGGATCTCGAGATAATGAAAAGGAATTCCGAGAACCTTCTTCGCCTGTCCAACCAACTTCTTACTTTCCGGAAAATAGAAAAGGGTGGCTACCAGTTGACATTCAAGAAATGTGATATACTTCCTCTTGTTGAGGGGGCTGTGGAGCGTTTCATGCCTGCTATCAAGAAGAATGGTCTTTCAATAGAAAAAGACTTTGTACAAGGAGGGATAACCGCCTTTGTAAACGAGGATGCCTTCAAGACTATACTTGACAACCTGATTGGGAATGCCGTGAAATACGGAGAAACCAACATTACGGTCAGGTTGAAAGATTATTCAAAAGACGGCGAACCATTTTTCTCTTTGACAGTTGAAAATGACGGAAACCTGATACCCGAATCTCTCCGCGACGACATATTCAAACCCTTCTTCAGGTACGAAGCCGTTCCAGATTCGCATTCAGGATCCGGAATCGGCCTTCCTTTCTCCCGTTCGCTCGCTGAACTTCATGGTGGAACCCTTGTTATGGTCCCGGACTCCAACAAGAACATTTTTTCCCTGTCGCTTCCAATGAAACAAGCCGGCTACCGGGCAGAAAGCACCCAGGTTCATGAAGACCTTGATTATGTGGAAGAGGCTGTGCTTTCTGATGAATCAGACCAGCGACAAGCTGTTTTGGTCGTTGAGGATAACGAGGACCTCCGACTGTTCATATTCCAGAAATTGAGAGGTCTTTATACTGTTTACGTGGCAGGAGACGGGGAAGAGGCAATAAGGGTTCTCTCAGAAAATATAATCCACGTCATAGTTAGCGACGTCATGATGCCGCGGATGGATGGAATAGAACTGTGCGGCAAGGTCAAGTCTGATTTGCGTTTCAGTCATATTCCTGTGATACTGCTTACTGCAAAGACAGATGTCGAATCAAAGATCGGTGGATTGAATGCAGGCGCAGACGCCTACATCGAGAAACCGTTCTCCATCCAATACCTCATGGCCAGCGTAGCCAACCAGTTGGAAAACCGCCGCAAACTGCAGCAACTCTTTATGAAATCACCCCTTGCTCTTTCTGCTGAGCAATCGGGAAGCCAGGAAGACCGCAAATTCATTGAGAAGATGGATGCAGTAATAGCAGAGCACTATTCTGATCCAGAATTCAATATGGACGAATTTGCTCAGTTGATGTTCTTGAGCCGATCCTCTTTCTACAGGAAAATCAAGGGTCTGTTGGATATGGGCCCTTCAGAACTTATTCGTTATGAGAGACTTAAAAGGGCGGCAGATTTGCTTGTAGAAGACCGCTACCCTATTTCAGAAATAAGTGTTATGGTAGGATTCAACTCTGCATCCTATTTTTCAAAATGCTTCCAGGCACAGTATGGAGTGCTGCCTAAGGATTATGCTGCGTCTATAAAGAAAGGCCAGTAAATATAACCAGAAACAAAGGGGGAGGCTACCACAGGAAGTTGTTGAATGGATAGCGTCCCGCATGAATCTCCGCAACCATCTTATAGATGTCGCTGCGGAGTTTCTCTATATTTGTCCTGTTAATTGCCGACATGAAGATGCAAGGAGTCTTTGCCTGGGCGATCCAAGTGTTTTTCAATTCGTCCAGGGTAAGGTTTTCCTTTCCTTTAGGAGAAAGCGAGAATTCGTCATATTCCTCGTATTCATAAGCATCTATCTTGTTGAAAATCACATATACAGGCTTGTTGGCAGCGCCGATGTCACGAAGCGTTTTTTCAACGACTTCCATCTGCTCTTCGAAACCAGGATGTGAGATGTCCACTACGTGGAGAAGGATATCTGCCTCCCTAACTTCATCAAGGGTACTTTTGAATGCTTCCACCAGTTGGGTAGGAAGTTTCCTGATAAAGCCGACGGTGTCGCTGAGAAGGAAGGGAACATTCTCAATCACCACCTTCCTTACCGTAGTGTCCAGGGTAGCGAAGAGTTTGTTTTCTGCGAAGACATCTGACTTCGCCAGAAGGTTCATTATGGTACTCTTCCCTACATTTGTGTACCCAACAAGAGACAGGCGTACCATGGATCCACGGTTACTCCTCTGAGTGGCCATCTGCCGGTCAACCTTCTTTAGCTGTTCCTTAAGCCTTGATATCCTTTCCTTTACGATACGACGGTCGATTTCTATCTGGGTTTCACCCATACCACCCCTGGTGCCCATACCTCCTCTCTGTCTCTCAAGGTGGGTCCACATGCCTGCCAAGCGCGGAAGCATGTAGTTGTAACGGGCGAGCTCGACCTGCATCTTCGCATAGGAGGTCTTAGCCCTCTGGGCGAATATTTCAAGGATAAGGCTGGTCCTGTCTATGACAGAACCGCACTTGATAACCTTCTCTATGTTCCTTTGCTGCATTCCGGTGAGTTCGTCGTCGAAAATGACGTACGCGATCTCATTTTCTTCGCAGTAATCGGCAATTTCTTGAAGTTTTCCGCTTCTTATATAGGTTGCTTTTTCCGGCTTGTCAAGCCGTTGGACGAACTTCCGGTCTCCGGTGGCTCCGGCCGTTTCGGCCAGGAACTCCAATTCGTCAAGGTATTCCATTACCTTGCGTTCGTCTTCATTCTGCCGGATTATTCCGACAAAGATTGCTTTTTCTATCTTTTCTTCTGTCATTCTAAACTCTAAACGTTGTGAAGAATCTATTGCCGTAAGGAATCTTATCAAAAAAGGCCATCCGGTAGGACAGCCTTTTTGAAATTCTGTTCCGTGATTAGCGGAGCTGGAAGATAACGGGGAAGGTGTAGGTAACCTTGACTGGCCGGTCACGCTGCTTGCCGGGCTTCCACTTCGGAGAGCTCTGCACAACCCTGACAGCCTCTTTGTCAAGAGAGGAATCAACACCGCGGAGAACCTTTACATTGGTAACGGAACCGTCCTTTTCGACCGTGAACTGAAGGGTTACACGACCCTGGACACCGTTCTCCTTTGCAATCTCAGGATAGACGAGCTTGGAGTTAACCCACTTTGAGAACTCGTTAGCATCGCCACCGTTGAATGAAGGTTTCTCCTCAACCAGCTGGAAGGGAATCGCCTCTTCTTCAACAACTTCCTCCTTAACTTCTTCAACATAGTCCATGATCTCAACGCCTAGATTGGCGTCATCCTCAAGGCTCATGAACTTGTCTTCCACCTTGATGTCATCCTCGACGATGTCGATCTGGTCTGACAGTACAGGAATCTGAGGTGCATCTGGCGGCGGCGGAGGGGTCTCCTGGGTGATAGGAACCATTTCCTCTACTTCCACGATTTGATCTTCGGGCCCGAAGACAGCGACGGTCTTTTCCTTTGTTCCGTAGGAGAAAGCTCCCCAGACAAGAAGAAGCGAAGCAACGAGTCCGATCTCAGTGAAGAGCAGTCTCCTGTTCTCAAGATTGGCTTTTTCGGTTTTCTTAACTTCCATATTTCAGAGTATTAAATATCCAATAAGGCTTTCAAAGTTATAAATAATAATTTTCATTTCAAATTTTTTGAATTAATAGTTGTAGATTTGTGGAAACTTTAAGCCATGATCAGGTACTATTGTGAGGATGTCAAGTTCGTTTTCAAGGATAAATTGGCCAATAACCGTTGGCTTAAGTTTGTTGCCGGAAGCGAAATCAGAACGATTGGTGATATTAACATAATATTTTGTTCTGACAATTATATCCTTGATGTCAACATGCGGTATCTCCAGCATGACTATTTCACCGATATCATTACTTTTGATTATTGCGAGGGGAATAAGCTTTCCGGAGATCTTTTTATAAGTGTTGATTCGGTTCGCGAGAATGCCATTGAATATGGAGCCGAGTTTGAAGAGGAACTTCATCGTGTAATCGTTCACGGCCTGCTTCATCTGATCGGTTATGATGATCACACTCCCGAGGAGGAAAAAGAGATTCACCAGAAGGAAGACTATTATCTCAAATTCCGCGAGTCCGTCTGATCTAAATGGATGCTTTTTATGACATAATAGTCGTTGGAGGCGGTCACGCCGGTTGTGAGGCCGCAATGGCTGCAGCAAACCTTGGTTGTTCCGTCCTTTTGCTCAATGCGGATCTTAGCAGTTTTGCGAGAATGTCTTGCAATCCAGCCATAGGCGGTATAGCTAAAGGCCAGATAGTCAGAGAGATAGATGCTCTTGGGGGGCAGATGGGCCTTGTTACGGACAGTACTACTTTGCAGTTCCGTATGCTCAACAGGTCCAAGGGACCAGCCATGTGGAGCCCTAGGGCACAGTGTGATAAACAGGCCTTTTCCCTGCGCTGGAGAAGAATTCTCGAAACTAATTGTAAATTAGACATTTACGCAGATTTTGCGAATTTATTCCTCTTTGAGAATTCAAAAATCTGCGGCGTTCGTACTACTACCGGGGCAATTTTTAAGTCTAGAGCAGTTATTTTGACCGCCGGAACCTTCCTTGGAGGCAAACTTTTCATCGGACGCACGGTTTTCGAAGGAGGAAGGATAGGTGAACTTTCTTCGCATGGACTGACAGAACAACTCGCCAGTCTCGGTCTCAAGACCGGAAGGATGAAGACCGGCACTCCCCCGAGAATCGATATTTCCTCGATCGATACTTCTATTCTTCTTGAGCAATTCGGAGATCCGGAACCCGAAAGGTTTTCGTATCTTGATATTCCTTCTTCTGTTCAAGGGAAAGAGCCCCAGATGCCATGCTTTATTCTTCACACAAACGAAAAGGTTCATGACATTCTTCGTTCGGGGTTCAAAGATTCTCCGCTTCTTAATGGTCTTATAACCGGAAAGGGTCCGCGTTATTGTCCGAGTATAGAGGATAAACTTCGTGTTTTCCCAGATAACGATTCTCATCAACTGTTCCTTGAGCCGGAAGGCAGGAGCACCAATGAGTATTATCTACAAGGTTTTTCTTCTTCTTTACCTTTGGATGTCCAATTGGACGCCCTTCATGCTATCGTAGGACTTGAAGGAGCAAAGATATTCAAGCCGGCATATGCCGTGGAATATGATTATTTCGATCCTACCCAGTTAAAGGATACGCTTGAACTTAAGGATATCGAGAATCTTTATTTAGCCGGCCAGGTCAATGGAACAACCGGATACGAAGAAGCCGCTGCACAGGGCTTGCTTGCCGGAATTAACGCTGCTCTTAAGGTACAGGAAAAAGATCCTTTTATCCTTGGAAGAGACGAATCTTACATCGGAGTTCTTATTGATGACCTGGTCACCAAGGGAGTAGATGAACCGTATCGGATGTTTACGTCCAGGGCAGAATATAGGATTTTGCTCAGACAGGATAATGCAGATTTCCGATTGACTGAAAAGTCATATAAAATAGGGTTGGCAACTGATGAGCGTTACACCAAAATGCTGCAGAAGTACACTCAAACAACGTTTTTGAGCGACTACTGTTACAAAACAAAAGTTCGCCCAGAAGTGGTTAATGACTATCTCCAAGCTTCTGGCTCCACCCCCCTGACGGATTCTAAGAAGATTGCCGAACTCGCAGCCCGCCCGGAAATATATTTGGAAGATTTGTTGAAAATTGTTCCACGTGGAACAATTTTTCCAAAAGAGGTAGTTGAATCTGTGGAAATCGAAATCAAGTATAAAGGTTATATTGAACGGGAAAAAGCTATCGTTAATAAGATAGCAAGGCTAGAAAACTTGATAATTCCGCAGGCTTTTGATTTTGAAAAGGTCGCCGGTCTGTCTATCGAATGCCGCCAAAAGCTCTCCCGCTATCGTCCCCGCACCATCGCTCAGGCCTCTCGTATTTCCGGCGTCTCCCCTTCCGATATCTCCGTTTTACTGGTCTATTTCGGCAGATAGTTTTTTCCGGAGGGGTACTGCCCCCAGGGAACCCATGGCCACCCTCGGCCGTGCCAGAGGGAGGGGCCCGCTAGCAAAGCGAGTGTGAAGGGTGACGAGCGAAGCGAGGAAGGTTTCAGGGGGTAGTACTCCTCCAGGAAAACTACATCATTTGTAGGGCGGACTTGATGATTTGCTCGACTTTGGCGTTGGGATTTGCCTTGAGAATAGCTTGGATGGCTTTGTTAACAGCGGGCTTGGAGAAACCTAGCATGACAAGGGCGCGGGAGGCTTCTTCGACGATTTCGTTGCGGGCAGCCCCACCGAATAATTCAGCAGAGTCTGCACCCTCACCCTTGACGATCTTGTCCTTGAGTTCAATGATCATCCTCTGGGCGCTCTTTACTCCGATTCCCTTAATGCTCTTTATTCTTGCCACATCCTCGGAAAGGATTGCCTGACGGATCTCTTCAGCAGAAAGGGAGGACAGCATCATTCTGGCAGAGGCCACTCCAATTCCGGAAACACTGATAAGCAACTCAAACAACTCTCTCTCATCCTTCGTCGCAAAACCATAATATTCCTCCATGTCTTCACGAAGATAGTGGAAAATATAGACCTTTGCTTCCTTCTTTTCCTGAAGAGCCTGGAAAGTCTGCAAGGAAATCAGGATACCATAGCCAATCCCGTTGTTTTCAAGCACGAGTTCAGCGGGGGAGAGTTCCGCAATTGTTCCCTTTATGTAGTCGATCATATCCAGAGGTTTTCAATGCTCAAATTTACGAATAATTGTTAAATTTGTATTTACATCATTTGTATTCTAAAATGACAATTAATGACATAAGGGGCATGTTTCCGGCCCTGCAGCAGCAGGTTTACGGACATCCGCTGGTCTATTTCGACAATGCTGCGACATCCCAACGGTTGGAAAGTGCAATTAAAAGGATGGACAGCCTGGCGCTTGGTGCCAACGCCAATATTCATCGTGCCGTGCACAAGCTTGCCTCCGATGCCACGGAGGAATATGAAAGCACCCGTGATGCTGTCCGAGGTTTCATAAATGCCGGTTCCAGGGAAGAGATAGTGTTTACGTCTGGAACGACCGCTTCTATCAACCTTGTCGCGTATTCGTTCGGTGAAACATTCGTCCACGAGGGTGATGAGATCATTGTCACAGAAGAAGAACACCATTCCAACATCGTTCCATGGCAATTGCTCTGTGAGAGAAAGAATGCCATACTTAAAGTCCTTGGAATTGACGATGAAGGCCACCTCAAGATTGATGACCTCAAAGCCCTTATATCCCCGAGGACAAAACTTGTGGCAGTAACTCAAGTTTCAAATGTCCTTGGCATAATCAACCCTGTTAAAGAGATTGTAAATATTTGTCACTCAGCCGGTTGCCCCGTTTTAGTAGACGGTGCCCAGGGAATAGTCCATGTAGGAGCCGATGTTCAAGATATGGATTGCGACTTCTATGCTTTCTCCGGGCATAAGCTTTATGCTGCCACCGGAACCGGCGTCCTTTATGGAAAGAAGAAGTGGCTTGAGCAGATGGTTCCATTTATGGGTGGGGGAGAGATGATTGGTTCTGTAAAATTCTCGGGAAGCACTTATGCCCCTCTTCCAGGGAAGTTTGAAGCAGGAACCCAGAACATAAATGCCGTACCGACCCTTAAGGATTCTATCGCTTTCCTGGGACAGATGTTAAATGACGACGAAATTCATAAAGATATAGAGGCTGTCGGAGAATTTTTATATTCTGCCCTACGGTCTAAAATAGTGAAATTATTCGGCGTTCCACGTGGAACAGAAGTGAAGATACCTCTCTATTCTTTCGTAGTGGAAGGTGCTCATCATGAGGACCTTGCCCTGATTCTGGACAAGATGGGAGTAGCAGTCAGGTCGGGGCAGATGTGTGCAGAACCACTTATGGACCGGTTTGGGGTTACGGGCATGATCAGAGTATCTCTAGCCCCTTACAACACGATGGAAGAAGCGGAGTCGTTTGTAAAAGC